>CAJNCQ010000006.1:0-108715 GCA_905221265.1 bacterium
GGAATTTGAAGCTCGTAACTGCCCAAGCTATCCACTACTGGTGTTTCCTTCAAGGAGTCCACGTTAGTGTCTGTTAATTCACTATTTCCAGAGCGTGTCTCAACAGAGAAGTCTTGGATACGCCACCAGAGGTCAAGGGCCTTGGTATTGCGTACTCGGATGTAACGAGCATTGATCGCTCTGGTCACTTCCTTAGTTTGCTCACCTGATAGGCGATCCAACTCTTGCCATGCAGTTCCATCTGTAGAGTACTCAAGTACACCTGTGGCAAGCTTATCACCCGTTCCTTGGCGAAGTCGTACTTTAGTGACTGACTTGACTTCACCGAGGTCCAGTTGTGCCCAGGCATCTACTGGAGTGGTATTGCTACCGTCAGCGTTTGCCATCATGGCTTCTGTATTGTCCTTGCCATCAGTGATTTGACGGGCTGAGGTATTTAGTTTGTAAACTAAGTTTGAGCTTAGACTAACTGTCGTTGCTTGTTGGCTACGAGCTTTTTCAACTGGACGGTTGACTGCAATTTCCTGAACTGCAAACCAAGTGTTTTCGCGGTCTGCTGTCGCAATCATGCGAACTGCCTTGGCCTTGATAGTGAGATTTTCAAACTTAAGAAGGGATTCATTTCCGACATAGCTTGGCTCTTTCAAGGTTACCCAGTTATCATTTTCATCTAGATACTGCACTTCTGCCTTACTAAAGGTATCACGTGGATTTGCCTGAGTTCCCATAGCAAAGGTCAAGGTTTGAATCGCTACTGGCTTGTTGAACTTCATACCAATATAATCACCTGTCTTGATACTATTTGGTGATTTAATAATCGCATGAGTTGCCAAATCGCCATCCGTCACTTCTGCCAAACCACCTTCTACACCTGTTCGATTGGTAATAAAGCTACTGATGATTTGGTCTGGATGCAAGACTTTTTGAACTTCAGACGCTAGAACTTCCTTCAAGGATAGGATAAATGGACGGATATGTTGAACACCCAATTCGGCTTTTTCCATATGGTCTACATAATGGAAGGTATGAGCTTGAGACTGTTCGTACAATTTCAAACCTTTATAGTAGCTATCCCAAAGTTTGGCTGCATCGTTGGTAGCCATGGCTTCAGTTCCTGTAAGGAAGGCATCGAGAGCATTCATTTGGTCGATTGCATTATCCAACCAATAGTGGATTTGGGCAACCATTTTTTTATCGCCTGATGCTTTATAGAGTTCGGCTGCTTCTTTAATCTTGGCAAATTCTGCACGCAAGGCTGCACGTTCAGCAGTCACATCCTGACCTGCTTTGAGTTTGGTCATGAAGTCTGTTAATTTTGGAGCCAAGTCTACAGATTCTTCTAGCTTGACGACACGATTATCCATGTTTTGGTTGATCATGTGCTTACCAAGTTCGCGGAAGGCTGCTGATACCTTGCTATCTTCAAAATGACCATTTTCTACAAAGTTGAAGGCAATATCATTGATTTTCTTAGCTTCTTCTTCTGATTTCCACTGTTTCCATGAGTATTGAGCTCCTGAAAAGAGGGCAATCTTAGATGGTTCAGACTGTTGCATTGGGTTCAACATGATACCAGACAGCAAACTTGGATCCACATTTGGATGAAGGAATTTCTCACCACCACCTAGAATCAAGTGTTGTTTAGAGTTATCTGTTACAGGCCAGTTAATCCAAAGTGAAACTGGGCGATAGGTCTTGCCACCTGCGGATAGATTGTTCTTGAGAGTTGAAAGGAAGCTTTCAGAGACTTCACCCCAAATCTTACCACCCGTCAAGGTCATGGATGTTGAACTTGGGAGATTTTCATTGAGAGATTTCAACTCATCCTCACGTCCATTACCCCAATACTGACCAGGAACAAAGATCATTTCTTTGCGAAGACCACTGTAGGTTCCCTGCATTTCAGTCAACCACTTGGTCATATCTTGCATCAAGCGGTTGTAGCTATTGTAACCTCCGACTGGGCTTGGAGCATCATCTGCAAGGATACCAAATTCGCGGACACCCACTTTCATCAACTGGGTAAATTTGGCCTTGATGGTTGCCAAATCTTCTTGGTAATGCGCTTCATTGCCAAAGCGGATGCGGTTGTTCATGAATGGATGGATGGTCCAGACATAGCGTGTTTTACTTTGATTTCCGACACGAGCAAGTTCACGGATTTCAGCTAGTTTTTCTTCTGGATAGAGTTCACGCCATTTCTTGTTGTGGTATGGATCATCTTTTGGTGCAAAGAAGTATTGGTTCAATTTCAAATCGCCACCATAACGCATGAGCTCTGCACGATCGGCATTAGACCATGGATTTCCATAGTAACCTTCGATGAAACCACGGTTCTTGAGTTCTGCGTAATCTTCTACTGTCACATTGCGAAGGACTGGTACTTGGCTTTCCTTGAGCATGTGTTTCAAGGTTGTCAAACCATAGAAGACTGCATCAGTGTCTTTTCCGACGATAGAAATTGAGTTATCCTTGATGGTCAAGGCATAGGCATCAATCTTGTCAAAGAGACCTGCTGAAACATTGGACAAGTTTTGCTCTGCTTGTGAACCTTGTCCATGCACTCCAAGATAGATATTGGTTGCGCCAGCGATTGCTGTCTTACCAGTTGTATAAGATACTTGATTATCCTGCAAGACACTCTTCAAGCGATTGCGAGTATAAATATCAAGTTGATCGCCCATGACCAGATTGACTTGCTTGCGAAGAGCTGTGACACCTTCTCCATAAGTCACTTTTTGTGGAGTTGGGAAGACCTTGTACTCTTTCTTGAGATAGTCTGCGCTCTTGCTGGCAGCCGCAATGCTGTCTTCGCTAGCTGGTTTACTTGCTGTGAATTGATCTGCCAACTCAACTGTCCCATCACCTGTTTGCTCTACCTTTGGTTTTTCAGGAGTAGTTGGTTTTTCTGGTTGACTTGGTGCAGGCGTTTCTTGCTCTTCTTTGACAGGTTTTAATAGATGAACTTCAGCTGCACTTGCAAAACCACCAACGCCTTCCAATACTTTCAACTCAATCTTGTTGGTATGTACCGCCGCAAAGTTGACTGTTTTTTCTTGGGCATTGTTGTCCCAGCTTCCTTCTGAAACCTTGACCATTTGGCCATCTTTTTGTGCGTAGATTTCGTAGCGCGTCACAACACCATTTCCACCACCTGGTCGTGGGAGATAAGTCAAACCATTGACTTTTTCTGCTTCTTTCAAGGTCATAGTAAGGGTGTATGGCGCAGTGTCACCAGTCCATTTAGTATGCCAGAAGGTATTTGGATCATTGTCAAAGGCCTTTTCAACAGCGCCTTCAGTCGCGTTTCCTGGAAGTTGCTGACTGCTTGCGGTTGCTGTAATCTTATTATTTGAAATCAAACGAGGATTTACAAATGGTTTATCCGACAACTCTGCACTATGCAAGATTCCTTTGAAACCACCGATACTTTCAAGTGGCAATACCAAGCTTGTATGAGCCAAACGTGGATGCGCTGGATTTGCGATACGCTCAATCTTTTCACCATCCACATAGACTTCGGTTGACTGTGGTTTGGTCACGATAGAGATTTGATAACGTTTGTTCTTCTCCAGTTTTTTATTGAATTGGATATGGAACTGTTCAAACTGGTAAGCAAGATAGCCGTCTTTATCAGCTAGATAGATACGGTTGTCCCCACTTGTTGAGAAGGTTTGTTCTCCGTCTCCAGTGACAGTCACATCAAACTTCAAGACGTGACTTGGACCAACATCACCAGCCAAGCCTTCGATACTGCTGTCTTTCTCAAAAGTTAATCCATTTTCTGTTGCGGTTACTTTCTTCGTTGCATATTCTTTCACCTTGTCTGGAGTGATGTTGAATAGTTCTTCTGAAGCAATTGCTTTTTCAGGATTAGACTGCGGTGCGTAAGGACTGGTTGGCAATGTGCGTTCTGCAAAGGTCGTAGCCGCACGGTCAGATCCCCAAGTCCGTTCTGCAGTGGTTTGCATGCTCTTGAAAAAGCGTTTAAAGATATCATAAGAGGTCAAACCTGTCTCATGAAGGTCGATATTATCATTCCAAACTGCATGACCACCACCAAGGATACTTGGATGAGAAGCTGGTAGAAGTGGACCTCCACCTGTTCTAAAATCATTCGGTGTCCAGCTATTGTACTGACGTTCATAGTTAGCATAGTCCCCGTAGGCTGCTTGACTATTGCTTCCACTTGGGACACTATAGGTCGGCACATCTGTGATGTTGATAATCTTAGCTCCCTGAGCAATGGCTTCATTTGGTCGTTGCCAGCCAATGCTCCAAATATCAACCTCTACTCCGTTCCAATCAACAGGAGTGTTCCCACGTTTCGCACTGAGTGAGCCCCAGATACGAGGGGTATAGCCTTTTCCTTTAATGTATTTGATAAGGTCATTGACATAGCGACGATAGCTTTCTCTGCTGCCATAGTATTCATCCGTTCCGATATGAACAGTGGACACGCCATGAAGCGGTGCATCTGGACCATCGAGGAGTTTGTCATAAACAGATTTGACAAAAGCCAGCGTTTCATCGTATTTATTGTCTAGGTCGAGCATGGCTACGCGCTCAACATTGTTCTTGCCTGCATAATCTCTCAAACTACCTTGATACATGAGGTCTGGGCGGACTTTGACAAAGGACAAGGCGTGACCTGGTGTGTCAATTTCTGGCACTAGGTTGATATGCAAGGCCTTGGCAAGCTTAATCAGATTTTGCATTTCTTCCTTGGTATAATGCTCGTCTGATGTCAATTTTTGACCATTCTTACCGACAATGTCTGTCTCCACACGGAAACCAGTCTTGGCATGTTCAAGTACATACTTGAGTTCTTCTTCTTGTGTCAAGTTCTTACCTGCCAAGTGTTCCTTAAGGAAGATATAGTTATCGTTGAGATGCAACTGCAAGTCGTTCATCTTGTAGTAAGCCATGTTGAGCATGATGTCTACAAGAGTGTCATAAGGGATAAATTTACGACCTGTATCTAGCATAAAGCCACGGTGGCTGAAACTTGGGAAATCACGAATTTCGCCATTTTGGAGGTTACTTTCTCCCATTTGAAGAAGAGTACGAGTTGCATAGAAGGCTCCTGTATTTGTGGCAGCTTCGATGGTAATCACATCATCTTGGATAGTGATGCCATAGCCTTCCTTGCCATAACCCTTGTTTTCAACCTTTTTAAATTCGATTCGTTTTTGAGCCTGCTTGTCACCTGTTGCTAGTTCCAATCCACGGCTAGCAAGGTCTGACTGGTAGAAGGTTGCTGCCTGATCAAAGCCAGAATCACCTGTCGCAAGGACTGTATCTGAAGTGATAGAAGATTGGCCTTCTTTCCCATACCATTGTTGAACAGCTGGTGCTACTTTTGGTTTGACACCTACACCCTCGTCCTGATGTAGACCCTTGATGACTACTTCAAATTCCTTAGTGAAAGTATGGCTGTCTCTGATTTGTTGGACCATGACCTTGACGCGTTGATCTGTCAGAGGTTTATGGATACGATTTTGAAGGTCAATTACACCCTGCTTGTTACTGCCAATCAGACTAACCTGACCCGGCAAACTTGGTAGGACAAGAGACTTGCCATCTTCAGCCACATCCAACTGGTTAACTTGGCGGATATCCGTTACCTTACTATGGTCCGGAACGTTTGAATAAGCTCGAATTTCTTGAATTCCAACATTTCTCCAGCCCATTGTTCCCGCTTGATAATCATTGACCTCAAGTTTGAGATACTTAGCTTTGATACTCTCAGCTAGGTCTACTTTCTCATCTAAAACAGGATCTCCAGTCTTGGTATGCGCTAGTTTCCATTGTTTTTCTCCATTAGCGCCCACGTCTTCTTGACCTGCGTAGTAGAGACTCCAAGATTTGATATTTGGGTCATTTTGCCCATTACGAAGACGACGATCCCAGTCAATTTCTACATGCTTGATGAGGGTAGTTTTTGGAAGAGTTAATTCAAAGGTTGGCTTTTCAATATTTTGATTAGTCGCCCAACGGGTATTGTCATCTCCATCGATAGCCTTATCTGCAGTAAAGTTGGTCCCAGTCTCATGGTTGTTTGCTGAAGCAGTAGCGCCTTCGAGGTGGTTGACATCTTCTCTATCTTCGATTGTCTTTTCAGCTGGTTTTACTGCTGGTGTAGTGGTTTCCGCAGGCTGTTTGTCTGCCTTTGGTGTTTCAACCGGTTTCGGCGTTTCTGCTGGCTTGGGACTTGCAGGACTTGTCTCTGGTTTTGCCTCCTCACTTGCTGCAGGTTTTGTGCCTTCTTCGGTTGCCTGACTACCCTCTTGATTTCCTTCTGTTGCAGCTTCTGCATCCGCCTTTTCAAGCGCAGCTGCTAAATCATCTGGTAACTTATCCAGAGCTTGAACATGAGTGATACTTCCCTCTGTCTCTGAAGGCGCTGCTGTTTCTGCTGCCTGAACCATATTGGCTCCAAAGATACTAGCACCAATCATAACTGAGGCTGCACCAATTGCAAATTTGCGGATACTATAATGACAGCGTTTCTCAAAAAAGTGTTTGTCCATATTTCTCCTATTTCCTTTCATCCGCTTACGCTAGTAAGCGTTATCATTTCTCCTTTTAAAAAGGAGAGAACCAAGAGGTCCTCTCCAGGTGTTTGATTCATTTTCCGACTCTGACTCCCATAGAAGTCCAAGTCACTTATCCAAACAATGTAGCTGTGGAATAAATATCTATTCTTTTTTACTGTTAATAGCAAAGAGGGCGGCTGACAATGCTAGGCTGATTCCTGCTAGGAAGAGGGCTGTATCAGACTGGTCTTCTCCTGTTTCTGGGAGTGTCTTTTTGCTTTCTTCATTTTTCAGAGTATCTTTGATTTCTGATGTCTTTGTATCAGCTAGTGGAGCTGGTGTCAACTTATACTCTGGTTTCTCAACAGTTGGTGCTGGTTCATCACCTGCTGTACCTAGCGGGCCTGTGTACTCTGGTTTTTCATGTACGGCTGGCTCAACTCCATTGGCTCCACCTTTGTATTCTGGCAATTCGTGAACCAAGGCTTCAACCGCATTGACTCCTCCCTTGAACTCAGGAACCTCATGAACAGCTGCTTCTGCCGCATTGACTCCGCCCTTGAACTCAGGTAAGTCATGAACAGCTGCTTCTGCCGCATTGACTCCTCCCTTGAACTCAGGTAAGTCATGAACAGCTGCTTCTGCCGCATTAACGCCGCCCTTGAACTCAGGGACTTCATGTACAGCTGCTTCTGCTGCATTGACTCCGCCTTTGAATTCTGGTACTTCAAGAACTGGTGGTTGCTCTTCACCCTTACTGCTTGTCGGAGCATCAGGTTTCGGAGCGGAATCTTTTAATTGATTGAGATAATCTGCAAAGTATTTCACCATTCTTTCCGTCAAGAGATGGTTATCCGTCGCATATTTCATGCTCGCCTGAACTCCAGCCACTTCCTCTTGATTTTCTTTGTCTGTCAATTTTTGAGCCTTAGCTAAAGCTGCTTCATATCCTGACAAGTCAAGCGGTGTTTCTGCTACCTGTGGACGGGTAAAGATGAGTTCCGCTGCAGATTGGTATTTATCTCCACCATCTCCGTATGTCTTGGTTCCCGTAAGGACAATTTTCTTAGCCTTGATTGTCTTGCCAAAGTTAATGTCTTTTGGCTTATTGTTATCAGGCCAGTCCGTAACGGTGAAAGTATGCTCCTTGCCAGACTCATCTGTGACAACCAGTTTCACATCACGCAAGTTACCATTCGATCCTGATCCACGTGGAACATAGTGAAGTCCTGTAATTTCAGTAGGTTCTTTCAAGACCATGGTGGCAGGCTTGCCTACATCTCCACCATTCCAGGATGTATGCCATAGACTAGATACATTGCCATCAAAAGCATTCTCTAGGCCTTCACCTGGTTGAGCTGGCGCATCCAAACTTTCAAAGTCTTCTGCTACCAAGGCTGTCTTCTTCTGAACCAAAGCATTCTTCAAGGCTTCAATCTTGGCAATCTCTGCACGCGCTTCTTCCACGCTAATGTCATCATCTGCCTGACTGAGGTTAAAGACCGCCTCTTTCAAAGCATCCATAGACTCTTTCGTGTAGTTGGTCATGGCAACAGTTGGCAAGTAGTTCTTCAGAGCATTTTCTGTCAACATCTTACCTGTTAGGGTAATTTCTTCGATTTGAAGATTATCCATCATGAAGTCGTTATATCCACGGAAGTTGGCATTTCCACCAGAATCACCACGAGTATTGCTTGCATTTCCAGTTGAGTAGATACCTACCCAAGTATCACCTGTTTCTGCACCAGTCACGAGGAAGGTTGCTTTCTTGGCTTTCTTAGAATCCGTCCAAGTATTTGGCAATTCATGCATTTCCAAGTTGCTTGCTTGCGTACCACGACGACCTGACTGGAATTCTCCCTTACCGACTACAAAGGCATAGGTATTGTCAGAGCCTGCTTCGTATTCAAAGGTTACACGGTAAGTCTTACCAGCTTCAAAACGGAAGTTTTGTGGAATAGTTTGGTAAACCAAGTTACGACGGCTCACTAGTCCATTTGTCTTCAATGACCAATTTCCTTCGATAACATCATCGACTTTCTTACCATTCCAACCACGCTGTGTATATGGATCGTGTTTTTCAGACAAGTGAGTGCGGTTGTCTTCAACACCTTCGACACCACCCACTACGAATGGGAAGATCCCCTGAGCAACATTTTCAAAGTCTTGTTTGAAAGTTCCTTGACCTGTATCATGCTTATCTCCGTACATGCTTGAATTGTTTTCAAAGGTACGAATTTCATCAAAGTATGTTGCTTCATCACCAGCTTCACGACTCAAAGTAAGAGTAACATTTGATACGTCAGATCCAGTTGTAAAGAAGGCGTACATATTTTGGAAGTAACTTGTATCATCAACTGTAGCATTGTCACGACGATTGTTATGAGCATAAGCTTTGATATAGTTGAGAGCGAGTGACTTATTGGTATAAGTAGTCACTTCTTTCTCGCCAGTATTCACTGTGATACTTGCCTTAGCATTACTACGGTTATCGACACCAACATAAACCGCATACTTGGTATTTGGTTTCAAGCCAGTCAGTTTCTGAGTAAGACTGACCTTGCTCTTATTACCTTGGATACGAAGCATTTCATTTGCGCCTTGTGATTTGACAATTTCTGCCTTGGAAGCATCACCTGAAATGGTCCAGTGTTTCAAGGTTCCACTGTTAAATCCTTGGTCATAGATGTGCATGCCTTCGCTCCATGACATTTCAGGATTGGTTTGTTTTGAACGGTAAAGAACGTATGGTTGATTTGCTAGAAGGTCTAGGGTAATCTTGCCATCTTTTACAGTTAATTCTTGCTCTTCTGTCTTACCTTGGTCAGTTAGCTTGTAAAGGTAAACCTTGCTATTTGCCCAATCGCTCGGAAGTGTCCAAGTTGTTGCACCAGCTTGCGTATTGAAGTAGTACATCTTTTCCTTATCAGTAGGAAGTTTCTTACCATTTGCATCCCAGTTCCAAGGAGTCAAGTAAGCTGAACCATCTTGGATGACACGTCCGTTGAGCGTTACCGTACGTTCACGGTATTGTGGGCTATTGACATCATTTGACTTACGAGTCACAACTACTTTATTCTTATCAGCATCTACCAATTCCACTCGCATTTCTGGAGTCCATTTATAAGTGCTACCGTTATCAGACATGGTCACTGGTGTGCCATTTTCCCATTTGCTTACAGTGAAGTGTTGGAAATACTTGGTCATCAAGTCATGGGCAAACAAGTTGGTTACATAGCCATTGTAATCACTTCTTCCTTGCCAGCCTTCAAAGTCTTTCATGCTGTAGCCACCTAGAAGTGGATAATCTGCTGCACCACCATAACTTCTATAGTCCCCTACCCAAGCATCTTTTTGGTGATTACGGATAAAGCGGGTGATGGCACTGTTGATACCTTTATTGGTGTAGCCACCGTAGGTCAAGTCAGCTGCCCAGTGATGGAAGGTAGAGTCGTACTCACCACCATGGCCCCACTCGATTGCAAAGCGCCAGCCTTGTTTATTGATTTCTTTAGCAAGAACGTGGGTAGCCCAGGCACCGTTATCACCTGATTGACCATTACCCCAAACGTCTACATAGATAAAGTCGAGACCGTCACCAAGTTTTTTCTTCAAATCTTCCCAACGAGCCAAGCGTCCATGTGCTAGGTCATAAGCAGCATCAATGTTGATACCTTGGTCTAGCCAGTTCCATCCGTAGCTGTAGCTTCCATCTGGATTCTTACGGAGAATTTTTTCATTAAAGTACTTAGACTCAGGATAGGTTTCAGAAGCGTTAACGTGGATACCTAGATGAGCTCCATATTTCTTCGCTTTTGCAATCAAGGTCTTGAAGTCTTCAACACCACCAATACGTTTACCAATATCAGCATAGTTCAAGTGACCAGAGTCATGGCCTTCGCTACCATATCCTTTAAGGAGAACACCTTGTCCTAGACCATCTGTGTGAAGATTGATTTTCTTGATACCATCCAAAGTCATAAGGAATGGGTTTTGGGCTTGAGAACCAAAGTTCATCGCGATACGATAAGCTGTGATATCCTTAACTTTTTCCCAACCTTGAGGGTTGTTCATGATGCTACGATAAGCAATGGCACCATCTTGCCAGTCGACTTTGTTGTCTGCATTGGCATCTTCTGTGATAACAACCTTGGCACTTGGAAGTTCCTTGGTATACTCTGGGAAGACAATTCCCTTATATGCTTTTTCCCATTGCCATTCAGAACTATGAATTCCGACATAGTTGGCGCTGCCGACTGTTTCCTTGTAGGCTGTCAAGCGGGTCCAGTCATAAGATCCGCCACCGTAGCTGTTTTGAGAGTTACTCCAAACACCTGCAGCAAGCTTATCTGTAGAAACAAATCCATACATGTAACCCTTAGCCAAGTCTTTCATTGGATTTGTTACATCGATATGATCATCTCCGCTGACATGGGTATTGTTTGACATAGTTGCCCCATCAAACTTAGCACCAGATTGATCACTTGAAACAGAGACTAGAGCATTGCCAAGGAAACTAATAGAAGAAAGCAGTTTTCTTTCGTCATCAATCTTTTGACCTGGAGTAACTTGATTGTGGTTGACAATCTTGGTCACATCAAAGTGCAACTGATTATCCACAACCTGCAAACGAACCGTCATGTCCGCATTGATTAGATTTTTCTCATCGCGGAGTTTCATCAAGTACTCTGCAGTTGTCTCGTTGATTTTTTTGTAGGTAACTTCAGGTGTGACTTCGTGTTTGTTGATAAAGACTTTATTGAATTGTTGGACTTGTCCTGGCAAGGTATGCCCGTTCAAACTGTATTCTTTAATACGTGGGAAGGCTTGGTCAATCACTGCTTTGAGGACCTTAGACTGAATAGTGTCATAAGTTACCTTGCTATCATCAACCGCAGCTCCTGTTTCTTTTTCAGCAGGAGTATCCTCTGTTTTCACGCCCTCTTGGTTATCAGTTTTAACGCTAACAACTGTTCGCTCATTGCCATAGGAACCCGCCTTGAGAAGGATCTTCTTCTCATTTTTAAGATGGTCATTGACCGCAGCTGGTAGAGTAACTGTGTCAAAGAGATTGACATCGTTATTGCTGGCATTTAGCTGACCATCTGACTTGAGAGTGATAGAGAGACGGTTTGTTGATCCTGTTTCAGGGGCAGCGACACGACTACCTCTATACCAAGTGCTAGTTGTTGGAGATTTATACTCCCAGAACCAACCATCCTTGTCATAACCGACAAAAACATTATTATTGGTATCTTTAAATTTCAGGAAGACACCGAAGCGTGATTTGCCCTTTTCAGAATCTTCTTTGAAAGTTAAATCAACAGTCGCATTTCCATTGGCATCAACGGTCAAGCCCTTCTTTTCAAACAGGGCTGGTTTGCCTGCGTTATCATTTTGAGCAGTTGAGGATAGTTGGTTGTAGCGGACACCTTTTTCTTCACGAACCGTAACTGTTCCTTGTTGCTCTTTATTCGCTACTGTTTGCCATTCAGCTGTTACTTTTTCAGGTGTTTCAGGTTTAGCAGCTGGTTTGTCCTCTTTCGGTTTTTCTTCAGCTGGTTTTTCTTTCTCTTCCAAGTCTGCAGGTTTTACACTTGAAATTCCCTTCATGTGATCTTGGATCCATTTCAATTGAGCAGGTGAGAAGAGAATACCACCACTCCGTTGGCCAACAACTCCATTTTGATGAACACCGACCAGTTTTCCTTCTGTATCAAAGATACCGCCACCACTAGCACCTGGTTTTCCTCCTTGATAACCGATCCCTTGGACACCTTCTCCATATGGTTCTGCAAAATCAACTGTAGTGTTGACAATCGGATTCAATTTTCCTTCTGGATAACCAAAGACATGGAGTTTATCTCCAATTTTCTTAACTACTGGCTTTTTGGTTACTTCAACAGGCGTATTTTCCAGAACAGTGCGCAATCGAACAAGAGCCAAATCATTCTTGTATCCTTTTAGGAAACCTTCACGATCCCAGTGAATAATGTCTTTTTTACTAAATTTAACATCTGGTAGTCCTGGATAGGAAATGCTATAGATATCCCCATCCCCCTTATCATTATCAACAACCTTGCGATTATTGCCATCTGGGACATCTTTTATGAAGTTATGGGAAACAGTTAAAACCAGATTTTCGCCAATGACTATCCCACTACCTTCACCTGATGGTGTCTTGATTTTGACAGTTGCTCCGTAGTTTAATTCACCATTCTTGGTTTTAGCTACATCTTCTGGAACGAGATTCCCAGTATCTTTAGCTAATTGATCCTTATCAACTTCTTTCCCTTTATCTTCAGCCTTATCTAATTTGCCCTCTAAGCCTTCTGGTAACTTATCTGAACTAGCTGATTTTTCTTTTTCAAGTGCTAATAGTTCTTCTTCTGTCTTAGGTCCATCCGTAACTTCTGGAGAACCTTGATCTTCTCCCGCCTTAGGCGCTTCAAAATCACGCCCATCATTCTCTTTTGCTGTTGCAAGAGCAGTAGCTAAATCCGCTGGTAAATTCGCCGTGGAGCCAGACTGCGCACTATCTGCAAGAACTGTACTTGTCCCAAAGAATGCAGCTCCAATCATAACAGAAGCAACACCTAATGAAAATTTCCGAATACTATATTTACAACGTTTTTCAAATGATCTTTTATTCATAAACTCCTAAATCCTTTCATTTTTGAGTAAGCGTTTACATTTTCTTTTTAAAAAATACTCCTTCCTCTGAAAGTGCAATGCTTAACCCTGATAAATAAAAAATAATTATGCTTTTAATATAACAAATAATAACTAAGAAAGCAATAGGAAACAAGTAAAATTAACAAAAATTTTCTCTATTCTGACAAAAAGAGGCTCCAAATTTAGAATCTTTCTTTACAAATGTAAAAAAGGATTCAGCATTCAAGAGAAATACTAAATCCTTTCTTATATTTTGCAACAGTTATTTCACATGTTTTGCGAGATCTTCTTGAGCCTTTTTATTTGACTCTTCTTTTTCTTTCAACCATTTTTCTTGAGCTTTTTGGTATTCTTCTGTTGTTACTGGCTTATCTTGTACTTCTAGATATTTGTACAAAAGGGCTTCGCTCATACCTTTGTTACCTGAGTAAGCAAACGGAAGAGTAAATGGTACCATCTTAGACAACATTGGACGACCAGTTTGAGAAGTTGTTGGGATGATCAAGGCACTATCTGTCAACCAAGCTTGGGCAGCAGCATATTTTTCATAACGTTTTGAAACGTCAGTAGTTTCTTCCCCAGCTTCCACAACCATTTTTTCGTAGTCTTCCAAACCAACTTGCTTGGCAGCAGCGTTGTTGGTTCCAGAGTCAAATCCTAGGTAAGTCTTTGTATTTTCTCCTACAGATGGTTTGATAATATCAAGGTAGGTAGATGGATCCGCAAAGTCTGGAGACCAACCAACGTTATCTGAGATATCCCAATCTTCACCAGCAGCAGTCTCGGCAAAGTAGGTGATGTTCAAGACATCGTCTTTTTGAAGTTGTTGGATATCCACAACTACATTATCTGTTCCCAAAGTTGCTTCAAGTGACTGTTTCAAAGATTGCACACGTTGAACTTTCGTTGTGTTTGTTTGGTCTACAGGCATATCCAAGTGGATTGGGAATTTCACCCCTTCTGCTTGAAGAGCTGTCTTAGCCTTGGCGAATTCTGCTTTGGCTTTTTCTGGATTGTAGAGACCATCTTGGGCATCATCCAAGTTCACGTTGCTCCACTCGTCACCGTATGTCACCAATTTTTCTTTGACCAACTCACCAAAGTTTTTACCATCTGCTTGAACAAATGTAGGTGGGACAAACAAGTTGCGAAGCAGTTTAGTCGCACCACTTGCACCGTTTACTTGAGAGGCATAGGCAGTTCTATCAAAACCAAAGGCAAGTGCTTGACGGAAATCTTTATTTAGAAGAGCTTTCTTGGTAGATGTTTTTTGTTCATCAGCTGTCTTAGAAGTATGTTGATAAGACTGACGGTCGATATTGATACCAACTAAGAAAGTTGTTGAGTCTTGTTGTGTGTAAACAATATTGTCTTTAAAGGCTTTTTCAGTCTCTGGGTAGCTCGCGCTTGTTGGGAAGAGACGTGCCATTGTAAAGCTGCCATCTTTGAAGGCTTCAGTTGGTTTGTTGGTATCTTGGCCATCCCAGTATGACAATTTCACCTTGCCAATGTGGACATTATCTTTATCCCAATAGTTTGGATTCTTTTCAAACTCAACAGAAGATTTGGCTACGATTGATTTGAGCAAGAATGGTCCATTATAGAGAATACTACTAGGATCTGTCCCTTTGGCGAAGTCATCCCCTTTGGAGTTCAAGAACTCTTCATTTACTGGAGCCAAAACTCCCATCGTTGTCTTAGAATTCCAGAAGCTTTCTGGCTTGTTCAATGTGTACTGAACTGTATAATCATCAAGGGCCTTGATTCCTACTTGAGAGAAGTCTGTAATTTCTCCCTTAACATAGGCGTCCAATCCTTTGATTGATTCTTGAACTAAATAAAGACCATCAGATTTTTTATCAGCAGCATATTTAAGTCCCGTTACAAAGTCTTGAGCCTTGACTGCCGCGTATTCTTCACCTTCAGAAGTATACCATTTTGCATCCTTACGGATAGTATAAGTGTAAGTCAATCCATCCTTGGATACTGACCAATCCTCAGCCATAGACGGCACAAAGTTCCCGTAGCGGTCATTTTCTAGCAGACCATCAACCACGTTGCTGGTAATATTTGCTGTAGCTGCTTTATTAGTTGTCAAATAGTTCAGGTTATCAGGATCCGTCTCATAAATGTATGAGAATGTCTTCTCACCTTTGGCGCTTGAACCTGATCCAGAGCATGCAGCTAAAGTAGTCGCTGCCAATAATGTCACGCCCGCAAGGGCAAATAGTTTTGAACTTTTCATCATTTTCTCCTTTAAAACTTTCTCTCCATTATAGACTCTTTTCAAAAAGATGTCAACAGAATTTTCAGAATTTTTGTGTTAATTTGGTATATTCTGAAAAATAGTTTCAAGGATATTCTAAAGTAATAATTATTCGTCTCTCTTGGGCTTTACTAACAAAGTTTATACCGAAAAAAGTTTCACTAAAAACCAATTTTTCTATATTTTTGCTATAATTAAGTATAAGAACAATCAAGGAGAAAGATATGATCTTAATTACAGGTGCAAATGGTCAACTCGGTACAGAACTACGTTATCTGCTAGATGAAAGAAATGTGGACTATGTTGCGGTGGATGTGGCCGAAATGGATATCACTAATTCTGAAATGGTTGAAAAAGTATTTGCTGAGGTTAAGCCAACTTTAGTCTATCATTGCGCAGCCTATACTGCTGTTGATGCAGCTGAAGATGAAGGAAAAGAACTGGATTTTGCCATAAACGTAACTGGAACTGAAAATGTTGCTAAGGCCTCTGAGAAATACGGAGCTACTCTGGTCTATATCTCAACAGACTATGTCTTTGATGGAAAGAAACCCGTCGGACAAGAATGGGAAGTTGATGACCTACCTGATCCGCAGACAGAGTACGGACGAACCAAGCGAATGGGTGAAGAACTCGTTGAAAGCCTTACGTCACAGCATTACATTATCCGCACTGCTTGGGTCTTTGGAAATTATGGCAAAAACTTTGTCTTTACCATGCAAAATCTTGCTAAAACCCATAAAACTCTCACTGTTGTCGACGACCAACATGGTCGCCCAACTTGGACGCGTACCTTGGCCGAATTTATGACCTACTTGACTGAAAATCAAAAAGAATATGGCTACTACCACTTATCAAATGATGCAGCTGAGGATACCACTTGGTATGACTTTGCTGTTGAAATTCTTAAGGACAGTGATGTTGAAGTAGTACCAGTAGACTCCAGCAAGTTTCCTGCCAAGGCTAAACGCCCCCTCAACTCAACTATGAGCTTGGCAAAAGCAAAGGCGACAGGTTTCGTCATTCCAACCTGGCAAGATGCCCTTAAAGAGTTTTATAAACAAGAAGTAAGAAAATAAAAGATTACGACACACATAAAAAGCAAGAGACCTTGAATTCTCTTGCTTTTTTGTATGCATTTATTTAATCACTTGTTGTGTCTTAGCATAGTTAGCTTCGACTGCTTCTTTTTCTGATTTCCACCAGTCTTGGTTATCCGTGTACCACTTGATGGTCTCTTTGAGACCTGCTTCAAAGTTGGTGAACTCTGGCTTCCAGCCTAGCTCATCACGAAGTTTGCTGGCATCAATAGCATAACGCAAGTCGTGGCCAGCACGGTCGGTCACATGATCATAAGCGTCAGCTGGTTGTCCCATTTCCTTAAGGATGAGCTCTAACACTTCCTTGTTGTTCTTCTCACCATTAGCACCGATCAAATAAGTTTCGCCGATTTGACCCTTGGTCAGAATTGTCCAAACGCCTGATGAATGGTCATTGGTATGGATCCAGTCACGGACGTTTTTACCTTCACCATAGAGTTTTGGCTTGATACCGCTCAAGATATTGGTGATTTGTCGTGGAATGAACTTCTCAATATGCTGGTAAGGACCATAGTTGTTGGAACAGTTGGAAATAGTCGCTTTCACGCCAAATGAACGCACCCAAGCTTTGACAATCAAATCTGAGGCTGCCTTAGTCGATGAGTAAGGCGAACTTGGATTGTACTTGGTTTCAGCCGTAAATTTCTCACCCGGCCCTTCTCCATGACCTGGCAAATCTTCACGCAGCGGGAGATCCCCATAGACTTCATCCGTCGATACATGATGGAAACGAAGGTCGTATTTTCGAGCTGCTTCCAAAAGTGTATAAGTTCCGATAAAGTTGGTATGGATAAATGGCGAGGGGTCATTAAGCGAATTGTCATTGTGGCTTTCAGCCGCATAGTGTACAATGGCATCCGCTTCAGCTGCTAACTTATCTACCAAGGCTGCATCCGCAATATCTCCAACAACTAACTCAACACGGTCGCCTAAAATTTCTTCAATATTGGCACGATTACCTGCATAAGTCAGCTTGTCCAGTACTGTCACATGCACATTTGGAAAGTTATTGTACACATAGTGGACAAAGTTAGAACCGATAAAACCAGCCCCACCTGTCACGATGATATTTTTATATTTAGTCATATTACTTCCTTATTCCAAATCTTCTTTTTTCAAAGGCTTCACGTCCTTAAGTAGGGGATGATGTTTGTCCGCTTCAGATACCTCTGCTTCTTCCAGATTTTCCCACTCAATTCCTAATTCTGGGTCAGAGTAGTTAACAAAGGCATACTTAGGTTTGAGTTCAAGCGCCCAATAGTCATTAACCAGATAGCTATAAGAAACTGTATCAGATAGGACTTGAAATCCATTGGCTACGCCACGAGGGACAAAAATTCCCTTACTAGCGTCAATCTCTGTCTGGTAAACATTCCCAAAAGTTTCACCCTCACGCAAATCAACCCATGATCCTAGAACCTTCCCATTATCTGCAACAGAGATGTACTTGTCCCAAGGCTCAGCATGGAGGCCTCGAAGAACATTTTTGCGAGAAAAGCTGACGTTATTTTGCAGTTTCCCTTCAGCAAAGAAGCTTTCAGGAAAGCCAAGTGGCACCATCTTTTCCTTCTGGAAATTTTCCTTAAACCAGCCACGATTGTCTCCATGAACTGGAATATCAAACTCTAACAAACCTGGAATTGCATTAATCTTACGCACTGCAAGTGTTTTTCCAAAAAAATTATCTGTCATCTAGATTTCTCCAATCAAACGGAGCAGGTACTGCCCGTATTCATTTTTCTTTAGAGGTTGCGCCAACTTCAGCACATCTTCGCGGCTGATATAACCCATTCGGTAGGCAATTTCTTCCAGGTTGGCAACCTGAACATTTTGCATCCGTTGAACCGTTTCAATATATTGTGAGGCCTCTAACAAGCTCTCATGTGTTCCTGTATCCAACCAGGCAAAACCACGTCCCATAAGCTCAACAGACAAATCACCACGATCCAAGTAAGCCTTGTTGACATCTGTGATTTCTAACTCACCACGAGGACTTGGTTTGATACTCTTGGCAATTTCGACAACATCGTTATCATAGAAATACAGTCCTGTCACTGCATAGTTAGAGCGCGGCTGTTCTGGTTTTTCTTCGATGGAGATAGCATTCATGTCTTCATCAAACTCGACCACACCAAAACGCTCTGGGTCCTTCACTTGGTAACCAAAAACAGTAGCACCTTTTTCCTTCTTAGCTGCTTTTTGAAGCATTGTGCTCAAACCAGGACCATGGTAGATATTGTCGCCTAAAATCAAGGCAACGCTATCGTCACCGATAAATTCTTCACCGATAATAAAAGCCTGAGCAAGTCCATCTGGACTAGGCTGTTCCGCATAGGAAAGCTTGATTCCAAATTCGGAACCATCCAAGAGCAAGTCCTTAAAACGGGGTAAATCTTGTGGTGTTGAGATAATCAAAATGTCCTTAATCCCAGCCAACATCAAGGTTGACAAAGGATAGTAAATCATGGGTTTATCATAAACCGGCATCAGCTGTTTTGACGCAGCGCGTGTAAGGGGGTACAGTCGGGTACCTGAGCCACCCGCAAGAATAATACCTTTCATAGTGAAGCAACCTTTCTTCGTTATTTTTCAATTACTAAATTCTTTCTCCACAACCTCAAGCGCCCGTTCAATCACCACATGCATATCGTAATATTTATAATCTGCTAAACGCCCACAAAAGATAACTTTATCATTCTGCGCTGCTTCCTCTTGGTACTTAGCAAACATAGCATTATTTTTCTCATCGTTAATCGGATAGTAGGGCTCGTCCCCACGCTTCCAGTCAGCTGGATATCCACACGTGATGACTGTCTTAGGCTGCAGACCATACTCAAATTTTTTAATGCTCAATGATACGAGTATAAGGAATCTCACGATCTGTATAGTTCACTACAGCATTTCCTTGGTGATTTTCCTCATCAAGCACTTCGTGCTTAAAACGTAAACTGCGATACTCTAGCTCACCATGCTTATAATCAAAATACTGGTCAATCATTCCTGTAAAAGCAACTTTGTTAGCAGATGCTTCCAGCTCTTCACGATAGTCAAAGCAATCCACTCCTAGCTCAACTTCTACGTCTTTAAGTATATTTTCAATAATCACATTGTATCCACAATAGGAATCACTTGATAACGGTCGTTAAAATAATTATTATCAAAGGTTAAACGAACTGGAAGGCGTTTAATGATAAATGGAGGAAGTTCTGTCGCTGAGCGTCCCCATTGCTTCTCAGTATGGACCGCTTCTAACAATTATTTTTTCCATTTTTATTATACTAAATTAATCTCTTTCAAAAATATCACGTGTATAGACTTTTTCCTTGACATCTTCTAATGAGTTATCATAGCGATTAGCAACAATGGCATTACTCAGTCGTTTGAATTCATCTAAATCATTGATAACGGAACTTCCAAAAAATGTACTCTCGCTTTCTAAAGTGGGTTCATAAATAACTACTCTTACTCCCTTAGCTTTTATACGTTTCATAATACCTTGAATAGAGCTTTGACGAAAATTATCGCTATTACTCTTCATGGTCAATCTATAGATGCCAATAATAATATCTTTTTCTACTCTCTCATCGAAAATATTATGGGCTGAATAATCATAATAATCTACCATCTTAAGAACCTGATCAGCAATAAAGTCTTTACGTGTCGAATTGCTCCGTACTATGGCTCCTATAAGTTCTTCTGGTATATCTTCATAGTTGGCAAGAAGTTGCTTGGTGTCTTTAGGAAGACAATAACCGCCGTAGCCGAAGGAAGGATTGTTATAGTGAGAACCAATCCGTGGATCTAAGCAAACCCCTTCAATAATAGCTTGAGTATCTAGCCCCTTCATCTCAGAATAAGTATCCAGCTCATTAAAATAAGAAACACGCAGAGCAAGATAAGTATTCGCAAAAAGCTTTACTGCTTCAGCTTCTGTAAAGCCCATATACAATGTATCAATATTTTCTTGTAAAGCTCCTTCTTGAAGAAGTCCTGCGAAAGTTTCGGCAGCACTTACCAAGCGCTCATTATTTTTATCTGTTCCTAAAATAATTCGACTCGGATACAAATTGTCATAAAGCGCTTTTGACTCCCGCAAAAACTCAGGGCTAAACAAGATATTTTCAGTCTGAAATTTCTTTCGTACTGACTCTGTATAGCCCACCGGAACCGTACTTTTAATCACCATGATTGCCTCAGGATTATATCTCAGTACTGTTTCAATAACAGACTCTACGGCAGATGTATCAAAGAAATTCTTTTTCGGATCATAATTAGTTGGAGCTGCAATCACAACAAAATCTACATCCTGATAAGCTTCTTCTGCATTTAGTGTAGCAACTAAGTTTAACTCTTTTTCTGCCAGATATTTCTCTATGTAGTCATCTTGAATAGGCGACTTTCTTTGATTAATTAGCTCGACCTTCTCAGGAATGATATCCACCGCCATTACTTGATGATGCTGAGACAACAAAACTGCAATGGACAAACCAACATATCCTGTACCTGCTACTGCTATTTTCATACTTTTTCCTTTCATGAAAGAATATTATCATGCATGATAATATTCTTTATACCACTCTGCAAATTTTCTCAAGCCCTCTCGCAAAGAAGTTTTCGGTTTAAAACCAAAATCTCTCTCCAGAGCACTTGTATCTGCATAAGTAACGGGAACATCCCCGGGTTGCATAGGAACTAACTTTTTATGACTCTCAAAATCATAATCTTCTGGTAGAACTCCAGCTCGAATCAATTCTTGCTGTAAGATGTCCACAAAGTCCAAAAGATTTTCTGGCTGATTATTACCAATATTATACACTTTATATGGCGCTAAAGGCAGATTATCAGTGCCTATGTGTTTTACCGGAGCGGATTGCATTACTCGTAAAATTCCTTCAACAATGTCATCTACATAAGTGAAATCCCGTTTACAATTGCCATAGTTATAAATTTCAATATCAGATCCACTTCGTAATTTGTCTGTAAAGCCAAAGTAAGCCATATCTGGTCGACCTGCAGGACCGTAAACCGTAAAGAAACGTAAACCTGTAGAAGGAATATTATAAAGCTTGGAATACGCATGAGCTTGAAGCTCATTAGATTTTTTAGTTGCAGCATAAAGTGAAACAGGGTTGTCTACCTTGTCTTCCGTTGCAAACGGAACTTTTGTATTTCCACCGTATACTGATGAAGATGAGGCATAAACCAAATGTTCAACACCTCCATTATAAATTTCATAAGAATGGCGACAAGCTTCCAAAATATTATGAAAACCAATAATATTGCTCTCTATGTATACATCTGGATTTGTGATTGAATAACGAACTCCTGCCTGCGCAGCTAGATTAACAACTATTTGAGGATGATAATGGTTAAAAACTTCATCAATAAAAGTTTTATCTGAAATACTTCCTTTAAGAAATATCCAGTTTTTTTCTGGATACTTCTCACTAAGCTTGTCAATCTGATCTAATCGATAATCTTTGAGTTCAACATCATAGTAATCATTCAAATTGTCCAAACCAATGATTGTCATCGATCCGTCTAACTCTAACAATCTCTTAACAAGATTTGAGCCAATAAAACCAGCCGCTCCTGTGATTAGTACTATTTTCTCTACCAATCGAAGATTCCTATTTCTCATTTTAAAACATCTCACTTCTCAATTGATTTTTTAATATTAAAACATATTCATTATAACTTTCACTTAAAAGTATAATAAAATACTTATCTTTTTAATTTTATATTACTTCTCGCATCATTTTAAGTATACTCTGATAAAGGGATTTATAAAATATTATCAGTAATAAATATAAAATTAAAAAGTAAATCATTACACCTAGACAGATTTTTATAAAAAGGCTTAGGATTAAGGAAAATTTTAGCACTATATTAAATAAGATAATAAACATACCTATACCTGAAATCACAAAAGGAACGGAGATTTTTAAATAGTTAAAAATCGGCAACTTATTTCGTACCGTTAAACATTGATAAAGACAAACAATAATTTCTGAACCAATTGTAGCTACGGCAGCTCCTAGAGCAGCAACCTTAGGAATCAATAAGAAGTTAACCAGGACATTAAATATTGCACCTAAAAAAGCCGAAACAACATAAACTTTATCCATTTGATGAGGTAGAAGATACTGGGTTCTTATCACATTAGCAAAAGCTAAGAATACGCAACTAGGTAAAAGTACTAACAGTAATGGAACAACAGGATCAAAATTGTTCCCAAAAAATAGTGGAACAAACTCCCTAGAAACTCCCATAAGCCCAAAACATAGGGAGGAAGACAGAAACATCGCAAATATGATACTTTTGAAAAGTGAATCCTCTACGCCAGACTTTTTATTTGCTACCAAATTACTCATTCGAGGAAGCATTACGGTTCCTAGAGAAACAATCAATGCAACTGGAATATTAATCAGTTTCTCAGCAGATTCAAAATACCCTACTTGCTCTGTTGTAGTCATAGAACCTAACATAATTTTATCTAAAATTTTATATATGCTCACAGCAATTACTGTAAAAAATAAAAATATATTAGGTTTAATATGAGAAAATATCGATTTTATCTTTGGCTTTACAAATACTACCTCCTTAAATAAATAAGGCCAAACAACTAGTTGACTTACTAACATCCCTCCCGTTAGTATTATACAATAAAGCCAAACATCTGAAGAAGCTTTTACTAAAGTAAAGATTAATGCCGTTGTTGCTAATTTAACTAAAACATTTCTAATTACAGTTAACTTAAATTTTTCAATCCCAAAAAAGAACCAATTAATATCTAATATTCCAGAAAGAACATATAAAATCATTGTAAAAGAAATTAACTGATTAGATGATAAAAATATTGTATAGAACAAAAATAAAACATTCATTGCAATTCCTAAAATGAATTGCATACAGTATATCTGCCAAAAGGTTTTAGACAATTCTATATGATTATCTCGTACCTTTGCTATAGCTCTATTTCCATAATTATTCAATCCTAACAAAATGAATATTACAAAATAATTTGCAATGGAATAGTAATAAGAATATATCCCTACTCCATCCGCCCCCAATACTCGTGATAAGTATGGAGTAGTTATTAAAGGAATTAAAAGTATTAGCAATTGATAGGCTGAATTATATAAAAAATTCTTTTTAGTAGAACTCATCGTCTTCCTTCCTAAATCCAATTACCTTTGCTGGTATGCCCCCCATAATCATATTATCTGAGACATCTTTCACAACGACAGCATTCGCTCCTATAATAGCATTGTTACCTATTGAGATATCACCTATTATTTTAGCACCTGAATAAATAATTACATTATCACCAATGACTGGGTAGCCTCCCTTATTTTGCCCCAAAGTAACGTCTTGAAATATTGTACATAGTTTGCCTATTCTCACTCCTTCCCCAATTACAATATTCTGCATGTGAGGAAAATAAATATCTGTTGAAACATGGCTATTTACTGCAATAATCATAGAATTTTCAATATATAGTCTATCATAAAGGAAGGATAACATTATCCTGTCTTTTAGCGACTTATTTTTTTTTGTTTTTATTTTCAGATAAGCTCTAAGTCGCCTTCTAGTTCTTAATTCCTTCTGAAAGAAATATCTAATTGGATTTAGCATCTCTACCTTACCTCTAAACTCTCTATTCGAATGATATCATTATCATAAACATTAGAGCCCAGTGTCATCAACGATGCCATTTCAACACCATTTCTAAAGGCGATTAGAGGGAAAGAAACTTGATCTCGTTTTGCTTCCCCATTCAAAAAAATATCCCACCATTCTTCCGACATTTTAATAGCCATCGTATTACTATGATCCCTAGCAATTATATTACATTCAGATAATCCATAAAGAGTAGGCATTCCCTCTTCATGTAGATAATCTCTAAAGTTCTTACAGTCAACTTGACTCATCTTCCTTAGAGTTTCAATAGCCATTAATTCATCATAAACACAATTTCTAGATCGATGTTTATGCATCGCAATTCCAAATTCTCCAATTAAGTTAACGAATTCAGTTGGGTCACCAAACAAACGAATGTTTCCATCAATATATACAGAAAATCTATATTCTTTGAAAATATGATGCGGATTCATTTTCACATATCTATTTTTTTCAATATTAGAATAAGTTGAAAAATCATTTACAAAATTTGATATTTCATATTTTTTCCATATAGATTCTTTAGGTACCTCTTTATCTCCTATATAAAAGAAATCACAATTATCAGGCTTAAAAAATGGTTCCCATAAATGAAAAGTTCCACCAAATGTACTCGTATAAACCGCAATTCTCTCATCATTAAATGGATTTGACTCTACTTGCTGAGTTTTACCTGAAACTCTGATATCATTAATTTTTCTAATAGCTAGCTTCAATCGAATAGCTTCCAATAATCTTTTAGGATTGCTAGATAAGAGTATTGAAACATAGTTTTTCTTGACTTTTGTTTTTTTATTCAACTCTTTATACTCATGATTTAATTGTTTTAAAGACGAATATAAATTTTCAATATTTTTCAAATCATCTTTTTCTTTCACTTCATACATTTAATTATATCCTCATTCATTTTCATTCAATACCCTTTGATTTAAACTACAAATAAGAAGCAAGAAAAGTATGAATATTGATTTATAAATTCCTATCACTTCAAAAAACATCATTGACATAAATAACGAAATTGTCGATAGCGAAATCATTTGTACCATCTTACTACTATGCTGCTTAAATACCTTCCAAACTTCTATGATAATCTTAAAGAATAAACAAATCCCAATAAATCCTTGATTCATAAAGGTAGTCACAAATTGATTATCAATTGCCGATGTCCAATAGTAATACGGGTTGCTTTTCAACCACTGCATTGCAAACTGATTCCCGCCACCTAAAATCCAATATATAGGATGTTGTATTATATAACCTATACCAAATTGAAGACTATATCCCCTAGCCCCCAAAATATCATCTGTAGTTTCGTTTTCAAAAATCAGGTGTAATCGAGAAGTAATATTATTGAATATTTGCAATAGTGACTTTTGGAACACAAAGCAAAAAATTACAGCAGTAAGTATCATTAGAATCATTAGAATAAACCAATTCTTTTTTATTTGAATTCTATTTTTCCTACCTCTCCATGCTAACAAAAATATGCAAAATATACATACAATCCAACTATTTCTTGTATACGTTAATAACAGGTTAATAATCAATACTGAAATACTTATAATGTTGTCTCTATGAAAATAAAGAGTATATAAAATAGCTAAAATCAGAAATACTGCATAGTAATGGCGAAATTCAAAAATTGTCGATATTCCTCCACCAATACTAGAATCAATAGAGAGATAATTTGAATTTGCCTTAATAAATCCAAAAATATCAATATTTAAAATATAACCTACTAGAGATATATAGGACAGAATTATAGAAAGAGAGCTCAATATCCTCAGAACATTTTTCACATCTCCAAAGTATACTAAAGTAAGAACATCAAATAATAGAGCACATTGAGACAGATAATTTCCTATAGAATTAAACCTAGAAAATATCAATGTTGAAACACCTAAAGATAATGTACATAAAATAAATAAAAAGGGTATTTTGGATTTTAAATAATATTCACAAATTTCTATTGGTTTAAACAAAAATAGAATAGAGGATATTGATGTATATAATAAAATAATCAATTGCTCTTTTCCAAAATAATTAGAGATTGCCACTAGTATTGGAAACATAAATATTGAAATATCTACTAGACCGCTTTTGTTTACTTTTATCACAACATTATCTCCATCTAAACTTCAATTTAAATTTCAGAACATACCATAATATGTCAATATTTATTAAATACTGGTATATTTTCTTTATAGAAAACTCTCTGCTTCGATATCCAGACCGCATTTGTAGACGTCTCTCGTAAACCTTAACCAGCTTAGAGTCAGACTTTAACAATTTAAATATATCCAATGCTTCCTTTGAAGAGCATAGCATCTGTATCTCGTTATCAGATGCATTTTCTCCTACATTACAATGTGTATATAAGAAGTCAGTATTAATTTTAAACTTATGAGTAGTCAAAAAACTTACCCATAAAAGCCAATCGTCAGCACCGTTTATAGTCATAATATTATCTACCCAGATATTAGGAATTGCATCTTTTCTTATAAGTACTAATCCTGGCGAAGCTATCAAATTTCCAAAATAAAAATAATACTTAAAATCATTCACCAATTTTTGCTGTTCAAAATTTTTAAACAATCTCAACTGATTGCCAGCACTATCCTCATAATAGCCATTACTTATGATTGCCGAGCCTTCTCCAATTTTAGAATATTGAGAGAATAAAGCACCATCACTTAATTTATCATCTTGATCCAAAAACATGATGTATTTACCTTCGGCTTTACTTAAACCATTTATTCTAGTTGCTTGAATTCCTAAATTTTTAGGATTTTCAATAGTTATTAATTTAAATCTAATATCCTCTTCAGGAACAACAACTAAGGGGATCTCTGGATAATCATTGACCAAAATTAATTCAATGCTGCCCTCATCAAATTTTTCTGAATTTTTTTGAATCGTCGTCATTATAGCTCTAACATATTCTTGGCCTTTATAAATTGGTATTATGACTGATATTTCTACTTTATTTCTCATCATTCTCTATCCTTGATTTTATTTTACTTATAGTACCTCTCAAACCATTACGTATAATATATGCTTTGACCCTGCCCAACATACTAGGAATAAACATTACGAAGGCATAAACATTACCCAAGAATCCTAGTTTTTTCCTATAATCCTTTAAACTTATTATCTTCTCTTCACTGACACCTAAATCAATATAAAATCGTTTTATTTCATTAAAATTCAATGTATTTGGGACTACAATATAAGCATAGGGTAAAAACTTAACAAAGTCTACAGTAGTAATTAATCGATAATTGGCTTTTAAAAATTTAATTTCTTCTCTATTTGTTAAAAGTCCCCTTACATTATACATTTCCGTTAAAATAGTTAAATGATTTGATGGACTTGGAAAAATACATTCTTCCCCTTTAACACCATCCAATACTAATATTATTGGTTTTAAAAATAATTTTTCCTTCTTTGAACGTTCTGAGTTATACGCTCTAATTGCCATCTCTCGCCCAATATTTTTAACTCTAGTTTCAATACTTTCTAATGACATTTCAGAGTATTTCATTTCGCATGAGGATTTATCGCAATATCTCAAACTAATAGGGGAATGACTAACCTTACCAGTATAGCCACCGTACGAAGCTTCAACAGCAGAATCCCACATTGATACTCCCGATTCAATTAAATTCATTTGATTTGTTCTTTGTGCTGTTTCAAAGTTATTCGCCATAGTGGCAATATCTCGAATAGTGTAGCATGTTGTTTTATAAATTAGCTGAGCCTCTCCAATAACTCTATAATGAGCAAACTTTAAAGAAGTATGTCTCTCTATTTCAACATTTTCATTTCCAAACACTGTATGATGACCCATAGACATCGTCAAGCCCATTTTTTTGTAATACTTAGTAGGAATAATACACTTTGTAACATCTGTTTGGTCAGAGTAATTCCAAACGGGCTTGTCAAAACAGTACTGGAGTCTGGATGGAATAAATGGTTCCGTAGGATCATCATTCTCAGTTAATATATACCATTTCCAGTTTACATAGTGAATTTTATTTAAATCTAATTTTTCAAGTTCTTCTCTGGGATTAGAATCAGCTATTATAAACTCATCTGCATCTAAAGGAATAATTAAATCCATATTATATTCTGTGATGATTTTATTTAAATACTTATTATCTAATTTAAACTGGTTATAAGCTTCAGTTGATTCATCATATACCACTATATCATAGCCTTCTGCTACTAAATTTCTAACTATCACCATTGTACTATCCGTACAACCATTATCAATAATAAACATCTTGTCAACGAAATTATAGTTATAACGAATAAATGATTCTATAATTTCACTTTCGTTATTTACCATTGTAAAAGAAGCTATTTGCATATTTTTCTCCATGATTCTTGAATAATAAACTAAATTTTAATTTATCAATAATTAATTTACTTATATATAATTCTAATGATAATATATGACAGGGACTCGCAATACGCGATAATTGTAAGAATAAAACCATCCTATTTTCCCATCATAGTTGCAGCAAGATATGATATAAAAATCAATTGTATGAAACTAACAGCGGATTTAGAGGAGTATGTATAAAGCTAAACAACTACTTATAATAATAAATCTAGTTAACTCAAATCCACTCCACCCTCATTCAGCCATCCTACAACATCGAAATAACGATGATAGATTTTAAGATCAATTCCAACACTTCCATCTTTTTCCTTTTCTTTAAAATAAATTAATGAATGTAAATCAGAATAATTCTTAGATGAAAAAATGACTTTACTTTTATACGGTAATTGATCAAATTCTCTCATAAGGTCATAAGTACAAGCATCATTGTCGTTGAACTTAAAATACAAATTATCCCAATGAATGCGTGCCAAACGGCGTTGCCATTTTTGAGTAGCTTCTTCTTCATCTGCATAGTGCAAGAAATGAAGCTCGATATCGTCAAGGAGTGCAATTGGATAAGCATTATCAAAGTTTTCAATGTACTTTGATTCCTCAACAAATTTCAACGAGATATTCCCGCTCAAATAGTATTTCAAATTCTTAAGCATTCTGATATAATCAGGAGAGAAAACAAACATCCCGATAAAGGGGGTTTGGTAGGGCAAACCTAACTCTTGGTATACTTTCCCAGCCCAACAATTATCACAAATAATGGTGAACTGCTTATTTTTTAGTCTTCTCCTAGGAACAAAATTAATGATAGGATAAACAATTGGTTTTAATTTATTCTTTATTGTTTCTTTATTCATTTTTATAACTCTTATATAATTCTGAGAAATTACGGATATAAGATTCCAAAGAAAATAATTCTCTTTGTCTTTTTACTGATGATTGGCCAAATTGATTTCGCTTGACCGAATCAGAAGCCAATTCCAAGATTGCATCCGACAGTTCTTGTACTTGTTCTGGGTTTGCCAGCAAGCCATTTATACCCTCAGCAACCATTTCACAGACACCACCATGACGGTAGCCGACTACTGGCTTACCACAAGCCATAGCCTCTAGTACCACTGTTGGTAGTGGATCGGGATTAGTGCTTGGTAAGACAAAGATATCAAACATATTATAAAGCTCAGTCGTATGCTCATAATACTCAATTCGTTTGATTTGTGAGGCTACACTTGATTTGGAAATCTTAGACTCTAATTCTTCAACTCGCCACTCTTCACCAGCAAAGGCACTCCCCGCTAGAAAAGCTACGGAATTCGGATTATGCTCCAAAATCGGTGTCACAGCTTCTAGGAAATTTCCTTGCCCCTTCCAAGCGTTGACACGCCCAACCATACCAATGACGAGAGCGTCTTCTGGGATGCCAAATTTTTCACGCACTGCGCTTGCCTGCATCGGATGATAGACCGTATTGTCCACTCCGTTATATATAACCTGAACCTGACCCTCTTTGATGAAGGGAGACTTGTTGACATAACTAGCAACAGCTTGAGATACTGTTACAATCTTATCTGCATAACGCCCCATCAAGAAGTTGATAAAATCTGAAATAGCTCTGGGCTTAACAATAATCTCATGAACGTGCCAGATCAAGGGAAGTTTCAACTTTCTTTTGAGATATATTCCTTCCAAGACAGCTGTTGTATTATTGTGAACAAGATCTATCCCATTTTCACGCACATATTGGGCAATTCTTTGGGAGTAACGACGATAAGATTTCAGATATTCCACAATCCCCTTAGGATTAAAGTATTTTCTACGTAAAATCGGATAATCCAACACGCTAACCTGAGCGCCAACTTGGCGTAAGGCTTTGACTAAAACACCGTCATCAGGCAGGATAACATGAGCTTCAAATTCTTGGGGATTTAATCCTTTGATCAATTCCAGTAAAACCTTATCTGCTCCATACATTTCTGCACCAGCATGTAAATATAAAATCCGTTTCATTCTTTATCCTTTAAACTCTTCCTCATAATCTGACACAATCTTTTCCCACGTAAATGCATCCGCAATTCGTTGGCTAGATTTTTCGTCCAATTCCGAAATTGCACCTTCATCAAATCGTTCTACCTCTTCAATCACACGCGCCAACTCATCTTTTTTCCAGTAAATAGCCCCATCTTCACCAACTTCACGATTAAAACCAACATCTAGTAACAAATTTAGTTTTGTTGATGCAAGAGCTTCTAAAAGCGATGGGTTTGTCCCACCAACTTCATGTCCATGGAAATAAGCAAAAGCATTCTCGCGAATATACTTGAGTAATTCTTGGTCATAGACAGTACCGACAAATTTGACCCTAGGATCTTTGTCAAAACTAGTATCCTGTAACAACTGATTGTAAAATTTATTTTGCTCCACATTTGTAATAAGGACAAAGTCCTTATTGGATTTAGACTTGATAAATTCACGAATCATTGATTCATAGTTATTTTCGGGAACGAATCGTCCCACCACTAGATAATAGCCATTTTCTCTTACTCCCTTTTCACGATACCAGTTTCGAACTTTGGCATCTTCTGATTTCAGACTTGAAGGGGTAGTATCTGTACCATAAGCGATATAGGTCGTCTTGGGTTGATACTGTTTATAGCCCTCTCGGATATATTTTTCGATATTTTTGCTATCACAGACTAATAAATCTGCATGTTTGACCATCAACTGTTCCGAAAATTTCCAATACTTCCGAACTGGCAGGCTCCATTTAGCCCGAAGCCACTCATGACCATCTGGATTTACCAGTAAACGGCCTCCGATCGAACGAATTTTTTTCTTAAGTCCAGAAATAAAAGGTCCGATACGACAAGCTAGAATGTAAAAAATGGGAGCCTCGTCCTTGTTTCCCTTAGCCAATTCAATAGCCTTATTGACCGCTGCAATATCGTAAGCAATGGCTCTAGCAGGACCAATATTAGGCACATCAATGTTGTAACAAATAGCACCGTTGTACTCAAATGTATCTGCTGTAAATCCTGACTTTGCAGAATTTTCGCGCATGCAGGCAACATAGTATTGGATGTTCCCATCCTTTTGATATTCGGTTAATTTTTCAACAAAGGTTTCAAATCCTCCATACTTGGCAGGAATCCCCTTTGAACCAATGATATAAACTGACTGTTTCATCTCTCTCCCAACAAGACTGAGGGGCAAAAATCACTTCGCTCCATCTCTCATAAATACTACTTTAACTGTCTTCAATAAAATTTCAATATCTTTCCAAATTGTCCAATCATCTATATAGGTCACATCTAATTTGACAACTTCATCAAAATTTTTGATTTCACTTCGTCCGCTGACCTGCCATAAACCTGTTATGCCAGGTTTAAAACTTAGACGACGTTTTTGTTCTGGGGTATAGCGCTCATACTCGTCCACTGTTGGTGGCCGTGTGCCAACCAAACTCATATCTCCCTTTAGAACATTATAAAACTGTGGCAGCTCGTCCAAGCTAGTCTTCCTTATAAAACGACCAATTTTTGTGATACGTGGGTCATCATCCACCTTAAACATTCCACCCTGCATGGTATTTTGTTCCATGAGTTCTCTTTTTTTGTCCTCAGCATCCACACACATAGAGCGGAACTTGTAAAAAGTGAAGTGGCGACCATTTTTTCCTATACGCGTCTGTGCAAAAATAGCAGAGCCCCCATCCTTTCGAATCAAAGGGACCAGTACAACACTGACTAGACCACATAGTATCAGCCCTACTAGAGAACCGATAATATCAATAATCCGCTTAGCAATCACGTGGCTAGTCTTATAAAATGTTGTAGAAAAAGTCACAACGTTTAATCCTGCCATCTCACGAATTTGCTTGTTACGTGCCAAACTACGATCAAAAGCATTTAGATTGACTGTTACATCAATTCCCATCGTTTCAAACTGAGAGATAAGCTCTCCAATATTGTATTTTTCACTTGGAAGATTGATAAAGACTTCATCGACCACCTCATGAGTCGCGAATTCTACTATATCTTCCTCTGCTACTACCTTTAAAGAATTATGCTGAAAATCTGGTTTGTCTAAAACACTGACAGCTACCAACTCCCCAACAACCTCATTTGATTCTATTAATCTATCCAGTACCTTTTCGACACGAGAAGTTGCTGTAAGCAAGAGGATCTTCTTACTTCCTTTAAAATTGGGATAAGCTCGCTTCCAATACCACTTGATAAATAGGTTTAGCACATAGACTAAGAGAGCATGTAATGTAAGGAAGTAAATCATGCCTCGTCTGGAAATACTAAATCGATCCTCTAAGAAAAAATTAGAAATACTAATCGCTAGCGCAAAGAATAGGATATATTTCAATGTCTGGACAAGTTCAAGCAAATATCCCCTTTTAAAGAAATCCTGTCCATAATCACTAATATAAAAGACAAAATAATGGAGGATATAAAGTGCAACAGCTGTTGTTGAAACAATCTCCGTTTCTCTCACAGCGCTAAGCAGATAAGTCAATAAAATAACAAGAAAACTCTGGATTATGGCCAATGAAGGCTTTACTACTTTTCCATTCATCTCTATCCCCCAACCTATTTTTTATTCTTTCCCGTAATCTCCATAATTTCCATAAGGACTGTGTTTGTATACTGAAGTATCGAATTTATTCAACACAACTCCCAAAAACGGCTTCCCAGTTTGTTCCAACTGTTCTTTCGCTTTTTGAATCTCTCGTCGATTTGTTTCACCTGCTGCTGTCACTAAAATAGAAGCATCACATTTTCGCGTAATGATAGCTGCATCAATCACGACACCGACAGGAGCAGTGTCTACGATGATGTAGTCAAAATATTTACGCAAGGTTTCAAGCATTGTACTGAAATTCTTACTTTGAAGAAGGGCCGTCGGATTCGGTGACACAGTACCAGCCTGAATCACAAAGAGATTTTCAATATTGGTATCACAAAGTCCTTGTGACAGGTCTGTAGTTCCTGATAGAAATTCCGTCAGACCTGTAATTTTATCCCTTGCTTTAAAGACACCTGACATAACAGAATTGCGGATATCTCCATCAATCAACAGCGTTTTGTAACCTGCACGCGCAAAAGCCCAAGCTATACTAGTGGAAGTCGTTGATTTTCCTTCTCCTGGTTTCACAGAAGTGATAGAAAATACTTTCAAATCATCTCCACTTAACTGTAGGTTCGTGCACAAAGCGTTATAATATTCCTCTACCTTTTTTACAAGATCCAATTTTGCCTGTGAAATTTCTAACGTTGGCATAACTTCCTCCTATTTCATTTTATCCAAATCTGGAACGACCCCTAGAAGTGGAATTTGCAGTACATCTTCGACATCTTCAGGACGTTTCACACGGGTATCGAGTAACTCAATCAAAAGAACAGTAATTACTGTTACGACGGCTCCTCCAAGAAAACCAAACAAGGTGTTGCGTCGAACATTTGGAGAAGAGGGAGTCGTAGCTGGTCGCGCTTCTTCAAGTGTCGTTACATCAGATACTCGCGTTACAGCGATGATCTTTTCTGCAGCAGCTTCTCGTAGAGAATTAGCAATGCGGCTGGCTTCCTCTGGTTGTTTATCCTTGACAGAGATTGAGACGATACGAGTGTCAGTTGGTACCGTCACTTGAACTTTACTAGCTAACGTTTTTGCTGCCATATCCAATTTCAAATTTGTCGCTACCTTTTCCAATACATCCTGCGAAAGGATAATCTCACGGTAGTCTTTTACCAGATAAGATCCTGCCTGCAAGTCCTGATTCGTCAACCCCGGCTTATCTCCTTGATTGCGATTCACTACGTAAATACGCGTAGTACTCGTATATTCTGGCTTAACAATAAAAGTGCTATATGCAAAAGCTCCCGCCCCTGTCACAAGTGCCACTAATAAAATAATTAGCTTGCGTTTCCACAAGGTTTTTAATAATTGAAACACATCGATTTCTATCGTATTTTGTTCTTTCATCATTTCTCCTAAATTAGTTGATCCATTACAATTTTTCGAGGATTGTCTATAAAAAGTTCCTGAGCCTTCGCTTCTCCGTATTTTTTGGCAATAAGGCCATTGGCTTCTGCCATATGAGGAGGTCTACCGTCTAGATTGTGCATATCACTTGCAATCACATGAACCAAATCCTGCTCTAAAAAATACTGAGCTCTTTTTTTCATGAATTTATAACGTTCTCCAAAAAGTTTGGGTTTGAGGACATGTGAACTATTTACTTGCGTGTAACAGCCCATATCGATCAGCTCTCGAACGCGTTTTTCATTATTTTCAAGAGCATCATAACGCTCAATGTGGGCAATGACTGGAGTAATTCCCAACATCAAGATCTTGCTCAAGGCGCTATGAATATCGCGATAAGGAGTGTTCATACTAAACTCTATCAAGGCATAACGACTATCATTGAGAGTCGGAATCCGCTGTTTTTCTAGCTTATCCAGAACATCTGGTGTGTAGTAAATTTCCGCCCCATAAGCAATGACCAAGTCACTCGCAACTTCCTTAGCTATTTCCCGAACCTGAAGAAAATTTTCTGCTATCTTCTCTTCTGGAGTTTCAAACATGCCCTTGCGACGATGAGAGGTAGAGACAATGGTTCGCACCCCCTGCCTGTAGGCTTCTGTCAAGAGGGCCTTGCTTTCCTCTCTTGACTTGGGACCATCATCTACATCAAAGACAATGTGCGAATGAATATCAATCATTTCATCTGCCCTCCAACACGTCTTGAATAGCAGTTTTGACAGATGCAAGGCTACTGTCGTCAATTTCCATCATATAGAGGTTACTATCTGGCATCGCATAAGAAGGAAGATCCATCCGTCCCGTACCTTTCAAGTCTTGCGAATTCACTTTGTAAGTTCCACCACTTTCCAACTGAGCATTGACCAAGTTCATCATGGTCTCAAGCGGCATATTTGTTTGGATAGAATCTTGCAAACTATCAATAATCGTACTATAATTTTTCAGTGCTTCGGTCGACGTTAATTTTTGAAGGATAGCCACAATCACCTTTTGTTGATTGCGCCCGCGGTCACGGTCACCATCTACCAGGGAATAGCGCTCACGAACAAAACCGAGGGCCTGTTCTGAATCAAGATGAACATTGCCTACAGGGTAATACTTTCCATTCGTATGGGCAGTAAATTCTTGGTCATTATAAACATCAATCCCACCCAACAAATCAATCAATTTCAAGAAAGAAGTAAAGTTCAATCGCACATAGTAATTGATATCCACTCCATAGAGATTTTCTAAGGTATGAATGGACGAATCAACCCCATAAATGCCCGCATGGGTTAATTTATCTTTTTGATTATTTCCACCATCTGCAATTGGTACATAAGCATCACGTGGCGTTGTGGTCAAGAGGATTTTCTTGGTATCTCGATTGACAGTCATCAGGATATTGACGTCTGAACGCGACACCGAACTAATAGGACCATAGGTATCAATTCCACTAACATAGATATTAAAAGACTGACTCTTTGAAGTTTTAGGAGCTTCTACTTTTTTAGTGAATGCCTTAGTATAAATCTTTTTTATCTTCGATGCGTAATCTGGATACTCTGACTCGATGATATTTTCAAAGACACTATTTAAGACAATGGCCTTGGTATCACCTGCAATCAGACTCTTGTAAGCCGCCAAGTAAGACGAACTCTGATTGACCGTCAAATCGGTATTCTGACTTGACTTGATATCAGCTAGTAGTTTTTGAATATTTTCATTATCAGTCCCAGTCGGTGCTGTCACACTCGTCAGTTGCGTAACATTTCCAATCTCACTATCTGCTAAAACAGCAACACTGATAGAATATTCTGAGTAATTAGAAGTCGCATTTAAACGATTGGTCAGTCCAACAAACTGCTGTACTGCAAAAAGCGACACAGAGCTTACAAGGATAGAGAGAACCAACAGAAAAATTGTAAATTTTTCAGCTTTTTTATAGATAATCAAGAGCAGCCCTACTAATGCAACTAGTAGAACTAACGCAGTTGCCACTAGATTAAGATATCTAAAAGCAAGGATATGGTATTTAAAAATCAAAAACAATAAAAAGCCAGCCAACAATAGATAAATAGCTAACAAGGCTATGTTAACGCTTCGCTTTACTTTCCCCGAGCGAGATCTCTTTGAACGTTTCGTCATGACATTCCCCTATACTATAATAATTAAAGTAATTATATCACAAAAGTAGGACAAATTCCATTCATTCCCACAATTCTCAGCGTTTTCATTCATTTTTTCTTAGCTATATTTTGAAGTGACCGCTTTCATTATTTAGGAGCTTGAGCAAACAAAAATAAGGTTCCTTGCAAGAGACCTTATTTAACTTTTTATTTGATATGATTTTTAAATTCTTTTTGGCTCTTTTCGATAGCCTTTTTACTCTCTTCTTCCCACTTAGCCTTGGCTTCATCAAATTGTTTCTTGGTAACAGGGTCTTTTTGCAATCTCATGTACTTATAATTATTTCCGTCACCCTTGATTCCCACTAAAGAGTAGGCACGTGTAAACGGAGTTACTTTGGTTACAGAGGCTGTACCGCCATTTGACATAGCAGACATGACTAGAGAATTGTCGATCATCCAAGCTTGAGCTTCAGCGTATTTTTCATAACGCTTAGCGACATCTTTGTTCTCAGCATCTGCTTCTTTCAGGAGTTGTGTATAGGTATCGAGTCCCAAACTCTTAATAAGCTTTTGGTCTTCCTTGGCATCAAGACCAAAAATCTTGAGATAGAAGCCAGTTTCAGCATTGAAGGGGTCTAGATAAGTTGATGGATCCTGGTAATCACCAACCCAACCATCAAAGTTTAGGTCGTAGTCGCGAGCTGCTGGATTGGGTGCTAGAAATGCGACATTTCCAAAGTCATCTGTCGAAAGCTGTTGAACATCAATGACGATATTGTCAGAACCTAGTACTGTTTCAAGGGTTTGTTTAACCGAGTTCATACCAGAAACCGCATTTTTATTCGTCTGATCAACAGGGACATCCAAATGGATTGGGAAAGTCACGCCTTGGGCTTCTAATTCCTTTTTAGCTTCTGCAAATTTTGCTTGGGCCTTTTCCTTGTTGAAGTAAGCATCTTGGGCATCCGCCAAATTGATACCTGACCACTCAGTTCCGTAGTTCACAAGTTTAGAAGCTGTTACTTCTCCAAAGGTCTTATCTCCCACCTGGACAAATGTTGGGGGAACTAGAGTATTACGAAGGGTCTTGCTCGCTGCTTCTTCACCGTTAGATTGAGCAGAGTAGGCTGTTCGATCAATACCGAAGTTGATAGCCTGACGGAAGTTTTTATTTAAGATAGCTGTTTGAGCTGATTTCTTTTGTTCGTCCGTTGTTTTAGCGGTATGATTATAGGTCTTGCGGTTGACGTTAAAGTTAAAGTACCAAGATGTCTTGTCTTGTAAGCTATAAACGATATTATCTTGGTATTTTTCTTTTGTCTTAGCATAGTTCGAACTATTTGGATAGACTCCTGCAATCGAGTAAGCACCACTTTCAAAGTTTCGAATCGTCATCTCTTGATCTGACCCATCAAAGTAGGCTAACTTAACTTTTTCAATGGTCACTTTATCATGGTCATAATAGTGTGGATTCTTCTCATATTCGATCGAAGATTTTGATGTGAAATCTTTTAACAGATATGGACCATTATAAAGGATGCTGTCTGGTGTCAAGGTACCAAAATCTTTATCCTTTGATTTCAAGAACTCTTCGTTGACTGGGAAAAGGATACTATTGGTTGTCTTTGAATTCCAGTACGGCTCTGGTCGAGTCAAAGTATACTCAACTGTGTGGTCATCCAAGGCTTTGACACCAACAGTTGAAAAGTCATTGGTCACACCCGTCACATAGTCATTCAATCCCTTGATAGAATTTTGGATGAGATCCATGGCTTGCCCCTTGTTGTCAGCGGCATATTTGATCCCCGTGACAAAGTCTTGGGCTTTGACTGGAGCATATTCCTCACCATCAGCCGTGTACCACTTGGCATCTTTTCTAAGTTTGTAGGTATAGGTCAGGCCATCTGATGAAACAGACCATTCTTCAGCCAGAGCTGGCGTTAGATTTCCATAGCTATCATTCTCTAACAAACCATCTACGAGATTGGTAATAACAGCAGTATTATCTGCATAATAGTCTAAAAGATAGTTAAATGTCGTTGGGTTTGCACCAAATGTTGATGAGAAGGTGCTTGTATCTGTGTTGGACTGTCCACATGCCGAGATCAAAATCCCTGTCGCTAAGACAAGACCTGTCCCGATCAGTCTTTTTTTCATTTTCATCATTCACTCCTTTATGTCACTTCTTGTAACATAAACATATTCTATCAAATCCATCCCAAAATGTAAAGTTACTGGTTTTCCAGCAAATGATTAACCTACACCAGCATTGACAGCTCTAGAATAAAATTAGCCACTGAGTGTGCAAAAATAAATAGGCGACTAGTTTGGTTCTCAAGAATCTTTTTGGACAGATGGAAAATAAAATCCAAGACACCCCCCTTTTCAAACCTTCCTAAAAGATGAAATTAAGATTAGCAACATCTTCGATCGCCTAATTCTAAAGTAAAAACCGGAAACTACTAACAGCCTTCTAAAAGCCACCAAACGCTATTCCTTTGATTTCCGCGGCTTTCATAATTCTAAGAAACAAATCTTTATCTCTCTGAATAAAAATGGAGAGGATAGTGATTGTCCTCTCCAAATCTTAGCTAACATCAATCCGCCACAATTAACAAAGAGCTTGATGAAGTTAGAAATTCATTTTATTTGTAATTGTAAGCCCAGTAGTAGTCTCCATTTCCACTAACTACTGCCGCTACAGCTCCTTCTGTCGCATTTGGATCCAAAAGCAATTCTCTCAAACCGCTATCTGCCCATTTCTTGACAACAGTAGCTGCATCTTGATCACGACGACCAACAAAGCCTGAGCTATCGTATTGGCGAGAGATCTGGTTTGCTTTTGGCAGAGCTTGATTTTGATAAATCTCATCTGACCAAGTCAATTCTTTCAAACCTTGTTCCTTACGAATTTCATTGATTCCAGCGAATGCTTCTTTGGCCTTTTCCATATAGTAATAATTCGTATCATCCGTCGCAGCAACGCGGAAGACAAATTTCACATAACCAAATTCTACATCGCGGTACTTTTCTTCATCCACTCCACTCTTGAGGTTGGCTACTAAAACATAATCTCTAGCCCAAGGATCATTTTTGGTTTTCTCAAAGATATCCTCATCTTCAATTTCCCAAGTGACCTTGGCATCCCAACCCGCGTTATCTAAAAACTTAGGATTTAGTTTTTCGATCACATAGTTTTTGAATTCCTCGACATTTTGGAAAGGAAGTGCTTGTCCTGCTTTGGCAGTTTCGACTAAATTAGTCGAATATAATTTCACGCTAGAGTTTTGATCGCTATAGCTATACTCATCATCTACGGGATTTGAGTGCAAGTTTGGATCCAGCGCTGGATCTGTTGGATCTGTCATTCCATGCAGCTTCCATACATCTCCCGTCCACTTCCAGTAGGCTGTGTAACCTGTGACTGCATCGTTTGATTCAACATAGTAATAGTGATTGGTCCCATCAAAGGCATAGTTTGTATCATTTTCCAGAATCTTGTCACCTGGTTTTCCTGGTGGGATGACTAATTTGGGTTTGCTTCCATTTGGAGCCCATAATAAGTGCTCTAAACCTGGCACTGGTTTTTCAACATACGGAGGAATCTGATTTTCACTCGGTTCATCTGTTGTTACCAAACCTGGAGTCTCTGGGACAGAGGGATTGATTGAATTATCTGGTTTTGGTTCTTCATTTGGCTGGTCTGGTTTTGGCGAAAAAGGATCCAACTCACCATCCGCACCTCCATAAGACGGAACCTCTGGAAATTCAATAGAACCTAATTCAAAAGGATTGAATTCTCCGCCAGCTCCATTGAATGGAGGATTTTCTGGAGGTTCGATTGTTCCCAAATCAAAAGGAGCATATTCACTATCCGCACCTCCATAAGACGGAGCCTCTGGAAACTCAATAGTACCTGATTCAAAAGGATTAAATTCCCCATCCGCTCCATTGAATGGGGGATTTTCTGGGAGTTCCACCCCACCTGGATTTTCTAACTCGTTTTGATTATCCGCAGATTTCTTGACAAACACCCAACGACCGTTTTGGTAGTAGTAATAATCTCCATTTTCTAATACATAGTAATGGTAGCCATTCTCGTAACGATAATGGCTATCATTTACTAAGTTGTTCGTTGAAGAATTGTTGTCACGATTGTTTGTCAGTGGTTTCCACTCACCATCACGGTAAATATAGTAACTACCATCACTCATACGGTAGTAGTAGCTGCCATTCCAGTAAAAATAGCGACCACTATCTGGCTGTCGGTAGTTGTATCGATTCCAATAATTATAGTCATAACCCCAATCATCAAAATCATAGTCCCAACTATGACGGGAATCCCAACGATAATCTGCATGAACCGTTGGTGTTACAGAAGCTGAAACTGCAACTGCTGTCGCCAGAGCTGCTCCCGCCAAAAGACCATATTTTCTATTCATTTTAAATTAAACCTCCAAAAAAGAATCGCTGGTCATAACGTTCGGAAAACTTTTGTGCACTATTCGTTTTTCGGACTATAAACAAGGAATATATTTTATAAAATATAAATTGGATTCATTGAACACTTTTTTTATATTTATTGCGTTCAAGAACAATTATAGCACTTTCATAATTTAAAATCAAAAAAATAACATAGTTACTATTATTTTAAAAAAACAGTATCTTTAGTTGTTACAATAAGCATTTTATAGTTTTAAGCCTAAAACTATAAAATACTAGATACTTACTTAGGAATTGTTTTAAATTCATTTATACTGCATAAATATTCTTAAAGTGATTTGCCATATAAATATTAAAGTTCGTTTTTTTGAGGTTTCTACTCGCTCTATTTCACAATACACTAGAATTATCTTCAAGAAGCATCGTTTTAAGTGTTACAACCATTCAAAAGCTAATTAAAGAACTTTTATAACCGTGATCTGCTTATCAGTTTTTCATTTCAACTTCAATTGGCATTCAAGAACTGCTTTTACGACGACTGCTGTCTCCAAACCAGAAAAAGGAAGTACAGATTTTCTGCAACTTCCTTTTCTTTTATAGGCTATTTGACGTGTTTTTCTAGCTCTTTTTGGTATTTGGCATTTGTTTCAATTTTTTCTTTCTGCCATTTCTTGAGAGCTTCCTCGTATTCTTTTGTAGTCACGACATCCTTTTGCAGCTCCAAACCTTTGAACACAAATGGATCTCCCTTGATTCCGACTTGAGAGTATGCTTTTGTGAATGGCACAGTACGGCTAACCGTTGGAGAACCACCTGAAGAAGCAACTGGAATTAAGAGTGAGCTATCCGATACCCAAGCTTGAGCTTTAGCGTATTTTTCATAACGCTTATTGAGGTCGCTTGTTTCAGCTGCAGCATCATCCAAGAGTTTCTTGTATTCGTCCAGTCCAACTTGAGCCATCACTTCTGGATCTTTTCCGCGAGTGATCCCCAAGTGTTTAAGAGCTGAACCCTTCTTAGCATCAAGAATGTTGAGGTAGGTAGCTGGGTCTTGATAGTCTGGTCCCCAACCAGTTCCGTTCAAGTCATAGTCTTTTTGAGATGGTACTTTGGCTTGAGAAGTGATACTCATTTTTTCATTATCGGTCATTTGAAGGACATCGACAATGACATTCTCTGTACCAAGTGATGATTCGATAGACTGCTTGAGTGAGTTGGTTTGTTGAACCGCGATTACATCTGTTTGTTCAACTGGAACATCCAAACGGATTGGGAAGGTCACACCCTTAGCCTGCAATTCTGCCTTAGCCTTTGCAAAGGCTGCCTTGGCTTTTTCAGGACTGTATAGCGTATCCTTACCATCAGTAAGAGCCACATCTTTCCATTGATCCCCGTAAGAAACGAGCTCTGCCTGAGCCAACTCCCCAAATGTCTTTTCACCTACTTGAACGTAGTCATGAGGTACTAGACTGTTACGGATAATCTTGTCCGCACCTTCTTCACCATTCAACTGAGCAGTGTAAGAGTGACGATCAAGGGCAAAGTTTAGCGCCTGACGGAAGTTCTTGTTAAGAAGAGCTTCTTTGGTTGATGTTTTTTGAGCCTCGTCCGTTTTGGCTGTTTTATTGTAAGACTGGCGGTTTACGTTAACAGTGAGGTAGTAGCTTGTCGCTTCTTGTGGACTGTAGACAATCTTATCGCCGTACTCTTTCTTAGTTGACTCAAAGTTTGAGCTTGTTGGGAAAAGACGGGCTGTTGTATAGGCACCTTGTGTAAAGCTACGAATCAAAGATTCTTGGTCTGATCCATCATAGAAAGTTAATTTAATATTGTCAATCTTAACATTGTCCTTGTCCCAGTAGTTTGGATTCTTTTCATATTCGATGACTGATTTTGAAGTCAATGATTTCAAGAAATAAGGACCGTTATAAAGAATACTTGATGGTGTTGGCGCACCGTAGTCGCTCCCTTTAGAATTCAAAAACTCTTCATTAACTGGAAGCATGGTTGCAGTTGTGACTTTAGAGTTCCAGAAACTTTCTGGTTTGTTGAGCGTATATTCTACCGTGTAATCATCAACAGCCTTGACTCCTACAGTAGAAAAGTCATTGCTTTCTCCACTGATGTAGGCAGCCAAACCTTTGATAGAGTCTTGAAGGAGGGATAAGCCGTCTGATTTACCGTCAGCTGCGTGTTTCAGACCTGTAACAAAGTCCTGAGCCTTGACTTCAGCGTATTCTTCTCCCTCAGAAGTATACCATTTTACACCCTTACGAAGTTTGTAGGTATAGGTCAAGCCATCTTTAGAAACGGACCAGTCTTCTGCAAGCGACGGAATCAAGTTCCCGTATTTATCGTTTTCCAAGAGGCCATCGACAACGTTGGCTATAACGTCAGAAGTTGAGCTCTTGCTCGTCACGCTGTAGTCCAAAGATGATGGATCTATTGCATAGACATAAGAAAATGTCTTGGGAGCATCAGACTTCTTTTCGCTTTGCCCACAAGCAGTTAACAGAAGAGCTGCACTCAAGACAGCACCTGCTCCTAAGAGCCACTTTTTCGATTTCATAAGTAATCTCCTTAAAGATAGTGTTTTCACCATTATACCCTATTTTTTCATAAAAGCAAGGACTTTCGACAGATTTTTTAGAAAATTCTAACAAATATTTTTTTAAGACTTTTCTACATAATTTTCAGCAAAAGAACCTCAAGCATCAAAGGCTTGAGGTTCTCTCATTTTAGTCAGTCATTTCCACACAGAAGGCATCCCATGGAGCCAAGGTCTGTTTCTCAAGCGCTTCTTGAGCCACAGTGTTTTCAATCAAGACAGATTTGACTTTTCCTTCTACCGAAAAATCTTGTTTTTCATTGGACAAATTAGCCACGACTAGGAAGCGACGGTCTCCATCCTTACGGATATAAGCAAAGACCTTATCAGCCGTATCGAGTAGTTCAAAGTCAGCTCGAATCAACCAGCTGTTCTCCTTACGGATCTGAACCAACTTCTGATAGGTATAGAAAATAGAATCTGGATTTGCCAGTGCTTCTTGAACGTTGATTTCTTCGTAGTTTGGATTAACTGCTAACCAAGGTTGACCTGTTGAGAAACCAGCGTTTTTGTTCTCATCCCATTGCATTGGGGTACGGGCATTATCACGACCGATGACACGGATACTGTCCATAATTTCCTCTAGAAGAACACCTTTTTCAAGAGCTTCACGCGCATAGTTGAGGGATTCTATATCTTCTACTTGGTCCAGTGTTTCAAACGGATAATTGGTCATCCCAATCTCCTCACCTTGGTAAATATAAGGTGTCCCTCTCATGAGATGAAGCAAGATTGCAAAGGCTTTGGCAGATTTTTCACGGTATTCTTGGTCATTTCCCCAGATAGATACGATACGAGGAAGATCATGGTTGTTCCAGAAGAGAGAATTCCAGCCGTCTTCAACTCCTAACTCTGTCTGCCATTTGCTGAAGATTTCTTTCAACTTAGCAATATTCAGTTCTTTTTGATACTGCCATTTAGGTTGCCCTTCCTGATACTGAAGACAGATGTGTTCAAACTGGAAGACCATAGACAACTCTTGCCCCTTTGGATCAGAGTAGAGTTTAGCGATTTCTGGCGTTGCTCCCCAGGTTTCCCCTACTGTCAAGAGATCCTTATCTCCAAAGGTCGCCTGATTCATCTCCTTGAGATAGGGATGGAGCATAGGACCATTATTGACTACCTTCTCGTCAGGAATTTTCCCAATCATGTCAATAACATCCATACGGAAACCGCCAATGCCCTTATCAATCCAGAAGTTCATCATCTCATAAATTTTCTGGCGCAGTTTTTCATTTTCCCAGTTGAGATCCGGCTGTTTCTTGCTGAAAAAGTGGAGATAGTATTGGCCTGACTTTTCATCGTATTCCCAAGCAGAACCGCTAAAGATAGACTCCAAATCATTGGGCTCATCTCGCCAGATATAGTAGTCACGCTCAGAGCTATCAGGATTTTCACAGGCCTCGACAAACCAGGCATGTTCATCTGAGGTATGATTGACCACCAAGTCCATGATAATACGGATATCACGCTTCTTAGCTTCTGCGATGAGTTCATCCATGTCCTGCATGGTTCCGAAAATAGCTGCAATCGCTTGATAATCAGCAATATCATAACCATTATCGTCCATAGGGCTGTCATAAACGGGAGAAAGCCAAATCGCTGTGATTCCTAATTTGGCTAGATAGTCTAACTTACTAGTAATTCCTGGCAAATCACCAATTCCATCTCCATTACTATCCATAAAACTTTTAGGATAGACTTGATAGACTACGGCATTGTGCCACCATTTTTCTTGCATCTTCTTACCTCATTATTTTAATATTCTATAGTCTATGATAGCGCTTTTTTAAACTTAGTGCAAGCGTTTGCCTAATCTTTTTGATTTCTTTTTTGACTCCGTAGTTTCCTATCTTCCAATTTTTTATTATAATAGAGGTCAGAGGTAAAAAAAATGAAAAAACAAGCTTTTAGTTCTGAACAATATCTGAATCTACAGCGCGACCACATTTTGGAGCGCATTAACCAATTTGATGGCAAGCTCTATTTGGAGTTTGGTGGCAAAATGTTAGAAGATTTCCACGCTGCCCGAGTCCTTCCTGGTTATGAGCCTGACAATAAAATCAAGCTCTTGCAAGAATTGAAAGAGCAAGTTGAAGTTGTTATCGCCATTAACGCAAGCAACATCGAGCATTCTAAAGCGCGTGGCGACCTAGGCATTTCTTATGACCAAGAAGTTCTTCGTTTGATTGACAAATTCAATGAACTGGGCATTTTTGTCGGCTCAGTTGTCATCACACAATACGCTGGCCAACCCGCTGCAGATGCCTTCCGCAATCAGTTAGATAAAAACGGAATTGATTCTTATCTTCATTATCCAATCAAAGGATATCCGACTGATATGGACCACATCATTTCTCCAGAAGGTATGGGCAAAAACGACTACATCAAAACCAGTCGCAACTTGATCGTCGTAACAGCTCCTGGACCTGGTTCTGGAAAATTGGCAACTTGTATGTCCAATATGTACCACGATCAACTCAATGGCATCAAGTCTGGTTACGCTAAGTTTGAAACCTTCCCAGTTTGGAACCTACCCCTTCATCATCCGGTCAATTTGGCCTACGAGGCTGCCACAGCAGACCTTGATGATGTCAATATGATTGACCCCTTCCATCTCCAAACCTACGGAGAAACCACTGTCAACTACAACCGTGATATCGAAATCTTCCCAGTGCTCAAACGTATGTTGGAACGTATCCTAGGTGAATCTCCATACGCTTCACCAACAGACATGGGTGTCAACATGGTTGGTTTTGCTATTACAGATAATGAAGCTGCTATCGAAGCTTCTAAACAAGAAATCATCCGTCGCTACTATCAGACTGTACTTGATTTTAAAGCTGAAAAAGTCGGAGAATCTGCTGTCAAGAAGATTGAACTTCTCATGAACGACCTCGGTATCACACCTGCAGACCGTAAGGTTGCTGTTGCTGCACGCCAAAAAGCAGAAGAAACTGGTGGCCCTGCCCTAGCTCTCGAATTGCCATCTGGCGACATTGTCACTGGTAAAAACTCAGAACTCTTTGGTCCTACAGCCGCTGCCTTGATTAATGCCATCAAGAAATCAGCTGACATCGCTAAAGAAATGAAACTAATCGAGCCTGAAGTTGTCAAACCAATTCAAGGCCTCAAGATTAACCATCTAGGCAGTCGCAATCCTCGCCTCCACTCAAATGAGATTTTGATTGCACTTGCAATCACGGCTATGGAAAACCCTGATGCTGCGCGTGCAATGAAGGAACTTGGTAACCTCAAAGGAAGCGAAGCTCACTCAACCATCATCTTGACCGATGAAGACAAGAATGTCCTACGCAAATTGGGTATCAACGTTACCTTTGACCCATTCTACCAATACGACCGTTTGTATCGGAAGTAAATAAACAAGGCTGGATAAAACTCAATTCGAGGGAAAAATCCAGTAAATCTTTACATGATAAAAGATAAAACGCATAATATCAAGGCTTTTGAACACTTGATATTATGCGTTTTTATGATTTTTTTATCCTCATTTATTTCAATGAAATTGTCAACTCGACGCAGGCTCCTCCTTGGTCTGGATTGAGCAGGGTCAGACGACCACCATGCAAGAGAGCTACTTGCTTAGAAAAGGCTAAGCCGATACCATGATGGGGATTAGCTGAATTGCGACTTTGGTCACTCTGATAAAAGAGCTGTTCCGCTCCCAGCAGCATCTCCTCTGAAAATGCAGGGCCATTGTTCCAGATAGCAAAAACCAACTGGTCCTGCTGCACTGATACCGTCAGCTTGACTTCTTTTTGGTCTTGGTCAGCATGTTCAAGCGCATTTAGTAAAATATTGAGCAAAGCCCGCTTGAGATAGTCCAAATGAACTGACAAAATCAAACTAGGGTCGCAATCTTCTTGGAGATAAAAACGATAGCTTTCCTGTTTGCTGAATAGTGCCCAGTCGTCCTGTAGATCAGCCAAAAAGTTCCCTAAGGAAAGCTGACTGAACTGATTAGCATCAATCTGAAAAGTCTTAGCATAATCAATCAAAGAGCCACAATACTCTTCCATCTTGTGACTAGCCTGCAAAATCTCAACAGCATAGTCTGCCTGTGGCTGGCCTAACTGCGCCAATTCCAAGAGCTCAGCATTCCCCTTAATCACAGTTAGGGGTGTCTTCAAATCGTGCGATGTCGCTGATAGCTGTAAAATCAACTCCTGATTATGCTGCTGCTCTTTTTCTAGAAGACGAGCATTTTCTTGGTGGCTACTCCGTAAATCGCTATAGACTTCTAGCATTTCCTCAATTCGAAAAAGCTGGCTTTGATTTTCTTCCAAAAGCTTATCGCTCTTTAGCATTTTTATTTCCCTGTCGATTTTTCGGAGCAATTTCAAAATATGATAAAAAGTAATCAGCAGCAAGCTCCCTGCCCAAAAGAACAAGGTGAAAAGGGCATAATCGCTGCCTTGTGTAAATTCATAACCTATAAGCACAAAAATCAAAACATGAAAAAAGACGATTTTTAAACTGGTTGTCCAGACTAGGCTTTTGAAATTTCGGGTTCTAATTGCCATCTATAACCTACTCCTCTCACTGTTGCGATTGCTTGCAGCCCTTCTTGTTTACATTTTTGGCGAATCTGATATACATATTCTGAGATGGAACGAAGCTGTGTTTCTGAGCTTTCTGGGTAAAGCAAGGTATGCAGGCGTTCAGCTGAAAAGGTCTGCTTGGGATTGCTAGCTAGTAAATGCAGCAATTTAAACTCTCGCTCTGAAAATTTCAAGACTTTACCAAAACAGGCCACTTCATAGCGCTCTGGATAAAATTGGCAAGAAGCAATTTCAGAATATCGCTCCTCCCGTCTTTCCTCTCGCCGAAGATGAGCTCTGACACGCGCCAGCAATTCTTTGGTTCCAAAAGGTTTGACAATATAGTCATCTGCTCCGCGAAAGAGCCCTTCCACCTTGTCCGCCTCCAATTCCTTAGCCGTCAGAAAGATGATCGGACACGAAAGATGCGGACGAATGTAGGAACACAGCTCAAAACCATTAACAGGCTCCATCATCACATCCAGCAGAATCAAGTCATATTCGACAAAATGTGTCAGCTCTAGCTCTTCTATCCAATCAAGCGTCGTCACATCATAAGCATCGAGCTCTAGGACGTTTTTCACTAGCTTCAAAATGCTCCGGTCGTCATCAACCACCAAAATACGATACTGTCTCATGATTTCCATTATAGCATACCTCTAGCGAACATCTCGTTTCAAGGTTAAGAATATAGCAGAGCTCCAAACTAAAGCTAACCAGAACAGCTGTATTCCCAGCCCTGATAGATCTATTGAATGCTGAAGCCCTTCATAGTCAAAAAGATTTAGGGTAGCCAGATCGGGCAGGTATTTTGCTTCCTGGATAAAAGTTGCCAATAAACGACTGAGACCAATCAAGAGAGGAAAGAGCACTGACACCGGCACAACCCAAGATTGAAAGAGCAAAGCGAGTCCAGCTGCTAAAAAAGCCAGAAAAAGATTGCTGAGAAGACCAAAGGAGCTGTAATAGAGGAATTTCCCCAGTAAGGACCAGCTAAAGTCTATGTCAAAACGAGCCAGCATAACAAAGAAACAGCTACTTACAATGACACTATAGAGAACCAAGAGCAGCAAGGCCAGAAAAAGGATTTTTCCAGCCAACCAAGCCTTTCTATTTGATACGGTTAGAAAATTCGTTCGCATCCCAGACTTGACAAACTCCTGAGCAAAATAGAGGGAAGTAAAGATGACAATGACAGGCTGCGCCAGATAGAGGGCATGCAAAGCCTCGCTCAGAGCCTTCGTCTGGCCAACTGCTGTCTGACTATAGTCAAGATTCATCAGAAAAAATGGAACGACTACCAGAGTCACCAAGGCTGCACCAAGAGCGAGATAGTAAGAACGGGACTTAATCCATTCACTTCTAAGCAGAGCTTTGATCATCAGTATCGCCCTCCTAAATCAGTCTTCAAAAAGCGCAGAGAAGTCATGCCACCGATGACTAGTAACCATGCGCCAAGTATCAACAGCCCTTGCAAGGGATTGTTGGTATATTGAGAAGTTGGCGTTGCCACAAACAACTCTCCTGCTGGCTGTGGCAAATACCCCCCCCAACTCGTGTGAGCTGCCAGGTAGTTTCCCAGATTATAGATCTGGGGTACGAGAAATAGCAAAGGAACTAGCATGGTCCGAGCCAATAAACCTAACAAAAATGAAAGGATTCCTAATAGGGTTAGAGATAAGGTTTTCCACAAAATCAAACTCCAAGCTGCCTGATTGAACAGAATCGGATTAAGCCCTTCCTTTCCTAAAGCCAGGTGCATGACCATATAACTAAAGTAAATTGATAAAAAGCTACTGGCAAGAGAAAAGTAAGTGAAGGTCATGAGTTTTCCGACAAGCAGCTTCAGGCGGTTATTACAGGATAAAAGACTGGTTCTCAAGCTATGAGACTGAAATTCCATAGCTCCCAAAATTCCAGCTAAGATGACCAAAACCATGCCTGCCATAGAGGCTCCATTGAGGCCTAGATATTCCAGCGGGTCAATGGCTTCTGCCAGACCGGGAACCGTCTCAGGCGTGGCATCCAAGCCAATAGATAAATACTGTCGGCCCTCCAGCCAGGATACGGCAGGCACCAATAGCAGCATGAAGGCCATACTCACTCTGAAAGCCTTGGTTGAGCGGATTTTCAACCATTCTGAATGCAATAAGGACATCGTTTCTTTCATCTTAAACCTCCTCTGTCAAATCAAAGAAGAGATCTTCTAGACTGTCTGAATCTTGCAGTACCTCTTCCAATTGTCCCTGCTCAATAATTCGCCCATGATGAATCAAGACTACATCATCTGTCACCATTTGCACCTCTGATAGGATATGAGAAGATAGAAGTACCGTTTTCCCCAAATCAGCCTGCTGACGGATGAACTTTCTAAACCACTTAATCCCACTTGGATCTAGTCCATTAGTCGGCTCATCTAATATAAGAAACTGAGGATCACCCAGCAAAGCTGCCGCCAAACCCAAGCGTTGACCTTCCCCCATAGACAGGCTTGACAAGAGGTCCTTCCTCTTATGAGCGATTCCAGTCATCTCCAAAACCTCATCGATCCGAGACTTGGGAATAGCATTACTCGCCGCAATAATCCTCAAGTGGTCATAGACCTTTCGATTTGGCAGACCGCCAATGCCGTCAAAGGCTGCACCTACCGTTCTGAGCGGATAAGTCATTGACTGATAGGTTTGCCGATCAAAAGTCGCCGTCCCTGCTGTCGCCCGATCTAACCCCAAGAGAATCCTCAAGGTCGAACTTTTCCCAGCACCATTCGGGCCCAGAAAAGCTGTAATCCGCCCGCTTCTAGCTGTAAAAGAAATATCTTTTAAAATCTGCTTACTGCCATGTTTTTTGCAGACTCCTTCTATTTTCACTACATGTTCCATACTGAACTCCTTTATCTTTATTTTCTCCAGTATATCCAGTCTAGTTCAGAATTAGTTCAGAAATCAAGCAAAAATTCTAAAAGTTGATCTCGCCTTTCAAGAATCGCTCTAGCTTCATTAGAAAGAACTCAGTTTTTCTTTTCCTTTACTCCATTCTTTCTTTATAATTCTGAGGTTTATGTATGGAGACTTTATTATCATTCTAGTACCAAAAAGTCATTTATCGAACTCCATCAAGAACAGGCTTTATGATATAATGAAAGAAGAAAACTGAAAGGATTTACCATGTCAAAAGAAGTTATTGTTGAAAGTTTTGAACTTGACCACACTATTGTTAAAGCACCTTATGTTCGCTTGATTGGAGAAGAAACAGGACCAAAGGGAGACGTCATCTCCAACTATGATATTCGCTTGGTACAACCAAATGAAGATTCTATCCCTACTGCTGGCCTTCATACTATCGAACACCTCTTGGCCAAACTCATCCGCACCCGCATTGACGGCATGATTGACTGTTCGCCATTTGGTTGCCGCACAGGCTTCCACATGATTATGTGGGGACGTCACACCAGCGCTGAGATTGCAGCTGTTATCAAGGATTCGCTCAAGGAAATCGCTGAGACTACTACTTGGGAAGATGTCCCTGGAACAACCATTGAATCTTGCGGAAACTACAAGGACCACAGCCTCTTTTCTGCCAAAGAATGGGCTAAACTCATCCTGGAACAAGGAATCTCAGATGATGCCTTTGAACGTCATGTCATCTAAACACAAAAAGGAACCAGCTTTTTAGCTAGTTCCTTCTTTTTTCTTTTAAATCTCGACTTAGGCTTTTTCACGAATGACCAAAACGCCATCTTCCATATCTGCTTCCAAATGTTTGACATCTAGATGATCCAAGTGGAAATCTGTTACCTTATCACGAATTTGTTGTTCAACCACACGGCGGAGTGGACGAACACCCATGACTTCGTCATAACCTTCTTCTGTGATAAAGTCCTTAGCTGCTTGGCTGACTTCCAAATCAATGTCTTTCTTAGCCAAGGTTTGGTTGACTTCAGCCAACATCAAGTCCACAATCTTAGAAAGGTCTTCCTTATTCAGGTGTGAGAACTCAATAACTGCGTTAAAGCGGTTGAGGAATTCTGGACGGAAGTATGGTTTCAAACGATCCATCAATTCTGGTTTATCCGCATCTTCTGTCAAGTTGGCTTCATAGCCAAATCCAGCATTTGATGTTGCGATAATGACAGTGTTCTTGAAGTTCACTGTATTTCCTTGACCATCAGTCAAACGACCGTCATCCAAGACTTGGAGGAGAAGGGTGATTACTTGAGGATCAGCCTTTTCAATTTCATCCAAGAGAATGATAGAGTATGGATTGCGACGAACACGTTCTGTCAAGGTATTGCTATTGTCATCATACCCAACATAACCAGCTGTTGTACCGATCAATTTAGATACGGCTGTGCGGTCACTGTATTCAGACATATCCAAACGGATAATTGCATCCTTGGTTCCAAACATATCGAGCGCCAATTGTTTAGCAAGCTCCGTCTTACCAACCCCAGTAGGCCCTACAAAGAGGAAGCTACCGATTGGGCGATTGCCTTCATCAAAACCAGCACGGTTACGACGGATAGCACGAGCTACTGCTTCAACCGCCTTATCTTGGCCGATTACCTTGTGTTCCAAGCGATGAGCCATATCTTTCAAACGTTCGATGTCTGACGCTCCCATTTGTGACACTGGAATACCTGTCATTCGTTCCACAGATTCAGCCACATCGTTGATGCTTGCAGTCACTTTCATGTCTTCTGTGTGGTTTTCGACTTTTTTCTCTAATTCTGCAATACGTGTTTTGGCATTGAGAGCTGCTTCAAAGTCTTCTGCCTCAACTGCTTTTTCTTGCTTGTCTTTTTCTGCCTCGATTTCACGTTCAACAGCATGCACATCTGTTACAGGATGTTGAGCTGCCAAGTGAGCTGCCGTTACATCGACAAGGTCGATAGCCTTATCTGGCAAGCTGCGTTGTGGAATGTATTGGATAGAATAATCCACTGCTGCCTTCAAGACTTCGTCTGGCAAGATAACATTGTGATGTTGTTGATAGAGGTCACGAATCCCTTGAAGGATTTTAAAAGTATCCTCTGCTGAAGGAGCATTGACCTTGACTTCGTTGAAACGACGAGCAAGAGCTGCATTTTTCAAGATGGTGTTACGGTATTCGTCTTGAGTTGTCGCTCCAATAACAGTCAACTCACCACGGGAGAGAGCTGGCTTGAGAATGTCCGCAAGCCCTTTAGAACCACTGTCTCCGCCGATTGAGCCAGCGCCAAGGATTTGGTGAATTTCATCAAAGAAGAGGATAATATTTCCTGCTTCTTTCACTTCGCTAACAAGATTTTGAACATTTTCTTCAAAGCTACCACGGTATTGAGTACCAGCCTCAAGACCTGAGATATCAATAGAAATAATTTCCTTGTTCTTGATGGCAGCTGGAACATCTCCATTCACAATCGCTTGTGCTAGACCTTCGACAACGGCTGTCTTACCAACACCTGCATCTCCTACAAGTACAGGATTGTTCTTCGTACGACGTGAGAGGATTTCAGATGTTTCTTGAATTTCCTTGTTTCGTCCGATAACAGGATCCAATTTGCCCTCGCGAGCTTCTGCTGTCAAGTTACGACCTAGTTTAGCAAGGACACCATCTTGCTTCATACCTGAAGCGTGTTGTTGCATTTGCGCATCAGATTCTACATTTCTTGGTAATTGACCAGTTGCACGATAATGAGCAAATTCCTCAGGTGTCACTTCACGTCCATTAATCAAGTAGCGACGATTTTCAGAACTATATCCTCGCATACCACCCATCAATTGGTTAAACAAATCATCCATATTGTTAAAGTTATTAAAGTTGTTCTTCATATTCATTACCTCGTTTATTGTTAATTATTTACGATCTCTGATATTGACTATATTTGACCTTTGTTTTAAAAATTTTAGACTAGCTAACTAGCTACCCTACGTATAATTTCTGGTTTTTCTTTCTTAAATAAGCCTTCTATCATCTTCTTTTCAAAATCTGTTAGATTTAACATAGGCCTCACCCCTTTCTCGGGATTCTATACCTCATTCTCAAAGACTAATTCGTTGAAAATGAGCTTTTTAAGGAATTCATTTTCCTTATGTTTCTACTATATCACTTTAGTCAGTAAAAGTCAATAACTTTTTGACCAAATTTGACTATTTTTTAAAAAATTTTTAAGCACACAAAAAGCCAGTCAGACCGACTGGCTTTTCTCTATTACAATTGAATCTTAGCTCAATGCGTCATCCATTGAAAGGACTTCGTGGAAGACACGTTGTGTCAATTCAGTTTTTTGTTCTGGAGTGAGGTATTTAGTGTTTACACAGTATCCAGAGATACGTACGATAACGTCTTCACCTGACATGATCTTTTCGTAAACATCGTTCAAGTCCATAACGTTCAAGTTAACGTGTTGTCCACCGTTTTCGAAGTAACCATCAAGGATTGTTACCAAGTTATCAACTTGTTCGTCACGAGTCTTACCAAGAGCACGTGGAGAAACCTGAGTTGTCAATGAGATACCGTCAGCTGCGTAACCAAAGTCTAGGCTAGCAAGTGAGTTCAAGTTTTGCAACCATCCACCTTTAGCTTTGTTAGATGGGTTAGCACCTGGTGAGAAGAATTCAAGTTTAGACAAGTTCACAGAACCATCTTCGTTGAGGTATACACCTTTGTGGACTGGTGAGTTACCAGTTTGTTTAGAGTAAGCAACGTTAGATGTGATTGTCAAAAGTGATACTGTAGCTTCTGCATCTTTGTAAAGTTTGTGACTACGTAGACGAGTTGTGTAAGCTTCGATCAACCATTCTGCTAATTCGTTTGAACGTGGGTCATCTTCACCCCAACGTGGGTATTCACCGATTGTTTCGTAATCGTAGATGTAGCCATCTTCATCACGGATTGGTTTAACGGTAGCGTATTTAATCGCTGACAATGTATCAACAGTGTTAGCAAATCCACAGATACCGAATCCCATGTTGGCACGTTGTTTAGTTGGCAAGAAGGCCATTTGAACAGCTTCGTAGTTGTACTTGTCAGTCATGTAGTGGATGATGTTCAAAGCATCTACGTAAGTGTCAGTCAACCAGTCAAGAGATTTTTCAAAGTTCGCTTTAACTGATTCAAATTCAAGAACTTCGTCACGGATAGGATCGATGTCAAATACTTTGTAGTCTTTGTGAACATCGTCGTAACCACCGTTCAAACCAGTAAGAAGGGCTTTAAGAACGTTTACACGAGCACCGAAGTACTGGATGTTGTGGCGTTGATCTTCGTTTTCTGGGTCAAGTGGTGACACACAGCATGAGATACAGCTCATTTCTCCGTATCCGTCTTTAGCCATTGTTGTTACACCTTCGTATTGGATAGAAGAGTGTTTGTGGCTCATATGCATACAGTAGCGACGGAAGTTGTATGGCAATTTGTCAGTCCAAAGAACTGTCAAGTTTGGCTCTGGAGAGTTACCGATGTTGTCAAGAGTGTTCAAGAAACGGTAGTCCATCTTAGTAACACGGTGACGACCGTCGTTACCCATACCAGCCATAGAAGTAGTGATGAAGGTTGGGTCACCTGAGTACAATTGGTCATAAGCTTTTGTACGAGCAAATTTAACTGTACGAAGTTTCATAACGAAATCATCAACGAATTCTTGGATTTCTGATTCAGTAAATGTACCACGAGCAAGGTCACGTTCTGCAAAGATATCCAATACGATTGGCACACGTCCTAGAGATGTTGCAGCACCGTTGATAACACGGCAGACAGCCATGAAGGCGATGTTAACCCATTGGATGGCTTCTTTAACGTTCATCGCTGGTTTGCGAACATCAACTCCGTAAAGGTCACCCAAGCGAACAACTTGTTGCAATGCTTGGTATTGAAGGTTTACTTCTTCACGAAGACGGATTGTTTCTTCATCAATTTCTTTAATTGCATTCCAGTCGTTTACTTTTTCTTGCATCAAATAGTCTGCACCGTAAAGAGCAAGACGTGCGTAAACACCGATGATACGTCCACGTGAGTAGGCATCTGGAAGACCAGTTACAGTGTGAGCGTGACGAGCACGACGAATGTTTGAAGTGTAGGCACGGAAAATACCGTCGTTAACTGTTGTTACGTATTTAGTAAAGATTTCGTGAACAGCTGGGTCTGGTTCGTATCCATTTTCTTTCAAAGTAGTTTCAGCCATACGGATACCACCTTTTGGCATGAAGTTCAATTTGAAGAGTTCATCGTTTTGGATACCGAAGATAACTTCGTTTTCTTTGTCAATAAATCCTGCAGGGATATCAGCAATAGATGTTGGACGAGTGTCCATTGGGAAACGAGTTTCTTCGTAGTGAGCTTTTGTTTCTTCTACAATCTTTTTAATGTGAAGTGAACGTTCTGTTGGTCCAGCAAGGAAGCTTTCATCTCCATCGTAAGGTGTGTAGTTAGCTTGAACGAAGCGAGAAACGCTTGCTTTTTCTTTCCAATCTACGCCTTTGAAGCCTTCCCAAGCTTTGTCAAAAATGTCTTGTGCTTCAACAACTGTCTTAACAACCATGTTAATGTCCTCATTTTTCTTTCTAGTAACAGTCATCTGTTACATTCATGAGACCAGTATACCATACAGTAACCGATTTCAACAAGCAAAAAAAGGCTTTTTTATCACTTTCTTTTCTAATACAGTCTGTTTATCGATGCAATCTGTGTTATATATTTGAAAGAATGAGTACTCTTTTCCATTTTTTCAGAAAAAAAGGTATAATGAATAAAAAATGACATTAGAAAGGAAGCAAAATGCTCATATTTCCATTGATTAATGATTTGTCCAGAAAAATCATCCATATCGACATGGATGCCTTTTTTGCTGCGGTGGAAATAAGAGACAATCCTAAGTTAAAAGGAAAACCTGTCATCATTGGGAGTGATCCCAGACAAACAGGCGGACGGGGAGTTGTGTCTACTTGTAGCTACGAGGCACGAGCCTTTGGCATTCACTCTGCCATGAGTTCTAAAGAAGCTTATGAGCGTTGTCCTCAAGCCGTCTTTATCTCGGGAAATTATGAAAAATACAAAACTGTGGGACTTGAGATTCGAGCTATTTTTAAACGTTACACCGACCTGATTGAACCTATGAGTATTGACGAAGCCTACTTGGATGTGACGGAAAATAAACTCGGTATCAAGTCAGCTGTCAAAATAGCTCGTCTCATTCAACAAGATATCTGGCAGGAACTACACCTGACTGCTTCTGCAGGTGTTTCTTATAACAAATTTCTAGCTAAAATGGCCAGCGATTATCAAAAGCCACATGGTTTGACAGTTATCCTCCCAGAACAAGCTCAAGATTTTCTCAAACAAATGGACATTGCTAAATTCCATGGCGTGGGCAAAAAAACAGTTGAAAGACTCCATGAAATGGGCATTTATACTGGCGCAGACTTATTGGATGTCTCAGAAGTCACTTTAATCGATCGGTTTGGCAGACTCGGTTTTGATCTTTATCGAAAGGCTAGGGGCATTCACAATTCTCCAGTCAAATCCAATCGTATTCGTAAGTCCATCGGCAAAGAGAAAACCTATGGTAAGATTCTCCAAGCTGAAGAAGATATCAAAAAAGAGCTGACTCTTCTCTCCGAAAAGGTAGCCCTCAATCTCAGTAAACAAGACAAAGCTGGAAAAATCATTATCCTAAAAATACGATATGCTGACTTCTCCACTCTAACTAGACGAAAAAGCCTCCCACAAGCTACACAGGACGCTAGCCAGATTTCTCAAACTGCCCTTCAACTCTACGAAGAACTAGCTGAAAAAGAAAAAGGCGTTCGTCTACTAGGAATTACAGTGACAGGATTTTAAAAAGCTTGAAGGCCCCCCTTCAAGCTTTTTCTTATACAAACAAACGCACAAAACTATAAAGCAACAAGACGCTACCGAGTACAATACGGTATTTACCAAAGAGTGTAAAGTCGTGCTTCTTCACATAGCTGGTCAAGAAACGAATAGCAACCATGCTGACCGCAAAGGCAACTCCCATAGCGACCAAAAGCAAGAATAGTTGACCAAAACTCAAGAGTTGACCTGCTTTGATAAATTTGAAAATCTTTAAAGCACTAGCTCCGAACATAACAGGAATTCCGAGATAGAAGGTAAACTCTGTTACGACTGAGCGGCTTGTTCCATTCAACAAACCACCAACGATAGTCGCACCTGAACGGCTCGTTCCTGGAAAGAGGGCGAGGACTTGGAAGAGTCCAATGTAAAGGGCTGTTTTATAAGGCAACTTGTCTAGCTCTGTTACTGTTGGTTCAATGGCTTGCGCCTTATTTCGTTTTTCAAGATAGATAAAGGCAACACCATAGATAATCAACATAATCGCAACTGAAACCATGTTGTGGAAGTTGGCATCAAACCAATCATCCAACTTAAAGACCAATAGTAAAGGCAAGGTTGCAACGAGAACTTTTGACCACAATTGCCAAGTTCTACGAACTTCTACCTTAGTTTTACCAGGTTTGAAAGGATTAAGCTTGTTAAAGTAAATGACCATAACTGCTAAAATGGCACCAAGCTGAATGACAACATTAAACATGGACATAAAGGCTTCATTTTGGTCCTTGTATTGCACAAATTCTTCAACCAAGATCAAGTGCCCTGTACTTGAAATTGGCAACCATTCTGTAATTCCTTCAACAATCCCAAAAAAGATTGACTTCAAAATTTCAATAAAATACATACATTACTCCTTTTTCTGTCCTCTATTATAGCATAATTTCGGATGTTGTGATAGATTTTTCTAGAAGGCGCCAATGCTACCACCGCCTCCACCTCCTGAGAATCCTCCACCCGAACTTCCACTTCCAGAAGATACAGAGTAGGTACTTGCTGTGTTTGCAATACTAGCATAGTGACTCATTTGAGCAGTTGAATGATAAAACATACTGTGCCAGCCATAAGCTACGTAAAGATTGATATCTGGGTTCTCAACTTGAATCTGATAAGATTTCATCAAATGACTCACCTTGTCCGCATAACCAAATAAAGTAGCATAGACAAGCAGGCGATTCCAAAGAACGATACTCTCTAATTCTGCCTTGTCTAGGTGAGCGATATCGCGAAGCATGTTTTCAAAACTAGTCCAGAGATAGTATGCTTCTAGTCCTTCTTCGTTTAAAACACCATCACGAGTATCAAATCGGGTCGTCCAATAATAGACGGCAGCTAACATCAAGCTCACAAACCCAAGGATAGGAAGTGGCAGAGAAAGGTACCCGTGAGCATCCAAACTATACAAGAACCAGCCAAAACCAACGAAAGCAGGTAGAAGCGTAGAGACACCTATCATCAATCGCAAGATTTTTTCTCCATTGCTCAGTGGACGATAATAATATGGAAGTTGCAAAGAGGAAACCCGCTTTCTCACCCCATCCTGCATCTGCTTAAGTGCTTGCTCGAAAGACGACTTAAGCTTACGTCCCGTTTTCTGAATCCGTTTTTCATCAGCTGCTTTTGCACCTTGGTAAAGACTAGTTGACACTTGGTAATCTGCAAACAAATCTGAAACAAGCACTTCTTCTCTTCCTGAAAAGGTCAAATTAAGGCAATCTTTTTCAAAACTTGCCAATCCTTTCTCTTTTACGACTTTTAAACGTACCTCATCTCCATTTGAGATGATTGAAACATTTCCACGGTCAATCACATCCAATAAAGTGGCCTGAACGAGTTGGTCAAAGGTGAACTTCCCTCCTCCCTTGGTCAAGGGACTGACTTCCTCTAAAGAAGTAGAGTAAACAGCTTCCGATAAAACCATCGGTTCTAAGTTCATTGGCGGTTCATAGAGACGGTGATTTTTAGCATATTTCTTTGATGGGGAGGTTTTTCTTCTGTAAATACAGTATAAAATAACACTAAAGACTAAAGAAAGCGAGAGTAGCAAAGGGATGATCCACGTAATCAGAGCTTTGCTTTGAACTTTTTCAGCAGTAATGGATTCCTCTATTTTTTCAAATTCTGCTAAGCGATTATCTTTCAGTCCCTGATCCAAAGCTGTTCCAAAATCTTTTCTAGGCCAATATGCATGCAATTCGACCCCACGCTGACGAGGTAGGTTCTGTAAATGAACACGATAATCACCATCTATCTTTTCTACCTTGCCCTCTGTAAAGAGTTTCCCTGTATGAAAGAATAATTTTTCTGCTCCATTAAAGCCCGTTACTCGAAACTCAAACTTTTCGATAGGTTCTGAACTATCCGTCAGGGGCTGCCAATTAAGTTCCGCGATATCATCATATAGAAATAGGAGATTTTTTAATTGCCATGTGATTACCACTTCAACAGTATCTCCCTCTTGGCCTGGATTATACACTTTTACAGTATAACCTTCCGATTCTTCTATCACTTCACTATTGACATTCTCAATGGCAGTAGCATTTTTCCATACCTGAACCTTTGGACTGGAATCTATTTCAAAGCCCTTTGGCATCTTACCAGCACGGCCAAGTCCTACTAGTTGTCCATTAAAATCCTCATCAAAATGATATACTACTTTTTCCCTAAATTCTGCCGTATTATCTGCATGAATATACAAATCACCTTGATAAGAGCGAATCTTGAAATCAACCGCAAAAACAGAGAGTGGTAAAATACAAAACAGGCTAAATAAAAGCAAGAAAAAAGTCTTTTTCACAACACAATCCCCCTTTTTATCTTTGCTATCATTATATCATTTTTTATAAGTAAAGGCTTACTTGTATTGAAAATATCACTATTTTTCGATACAATAGAGAGAAGTCATTTTTAGACTAGAAATAGGAGAAAACATGAAAAAATTATGCTTATCTATCCTTGCTAGCCTAGCCCTTACACTGGGACTAGTTAGCCAGGTCCAAGCTGACGAATATTTACGCATCGGGATGGAGGCAGCTTACGCCCCCTTCAACTGGACCCAAGACGATGATAGTAACGGCGCCGTTAAAATTGACGGTACCAACCAATATGCCAACGGCTACGATGTTCAAATTGCTAAAAAGATTGCCAAAGACTTAGGCAAGGAACCTTTGGTCGTGAAAACCAAATGGGAAGGGCTTGTTCCAGCCCTTACTTCTGGCAAAATCGATATGATCATTGCCGGTATGAGCCCAACGGCTGAACGTAAACAAGAAATTGCCTTTTCAAGCAGTTACTATACTAGTGAACCTGTTCTATTGGTCAAAAAGGACTCTGTCTATGCCAACGCCAAATCTTTAAACGATTTTAGCGGAGCAAAAATCACGTCTCAACAAGGCGTTTACCTTTATGACTTGATTTCCCAAATCCCTGGTGCCAAGAAGGAAACAGCTATGGGCGACTTTGCCCAAATGCGTCAAGCACTTGAAGCAGGTGTTATCGATGCCTATGTTTCAGAACGCCCTGAAGCCCTGACCGCTGAATCCGCCAACTCCAAATTCAAGATGGTCCAGCTTGATAAAGGCTTTGAAACTGGAGAAGAAGACACAGCTATTGCCATTGGTCTTCGCAAGGACGATAGTCGCATCAGCCAAATCAATGCCAGCATCGAAACCATTTCTAAGGACGAACAAGTAGCTCTCATGGATCGGATGATTAAAGAGCAACCAGTGGAGGCGACAACAACGGAGGAAGAAAGTAGCTTCTTTAGCCAAGTCGCTAAGATCCTTTCTGAAAACTGGCAACAACTCTTGCGTGGTGCTGGTATCACACTCTTAATCTCCATTATCGGAACCATCGCAGGGCTTATTATCGGGCTTGCAATCGGAGTCTTCCGTACGGCCCCTCTATCTGAAAACAAGGCCATCTATGGCTTGCAAAAACTACTTGGCTGGATCCTTAATGTCTATATTGAAATTTTCCGTGGTACACCGATGATTGTTCAATCGATGGTTATCTACTACGGTACAGCACAAGCCTTCGGTATTAACCTTGACCGTACACTGGCTGCCATCTTCATCGTTTCAATCAACACGGGTGCCTACATGACAGAAATCGTCCGTGGAGGTATCCTAGCAGTCGATAAGGGACAATTTGAAGCCGCAACTGCTCTTGGTATGACCCATAATCAGACCATGCGCAAGGTTGTCCTACCTCAGGTCGTTCGCAATATCTTACCTGCTACTGGTAATGAGTTTGTCATCAATATCAAAGATACCTCTGTACTGAATGTTATCTCTGTGGTGGAACTCTACTTCTCTGGTAATACTGTGGCCACCCAAACTTATCAATACTTCCAGACATTTACAATCATCGCCGTGATTTACTTTGTCCTCACCTTCACAGTGACCCGTATTCTACGCTTTATCGAAAGACGCATGGACATGGATACCTACACTACAGGTGCTAATCAAATGCAAACGGAGGACTTGAAATAATGAATCAACCCATTCTTGAAATTAAACACCTCAAAAAATCCTATGGACAAAATGAAGTCTTAAAAGACATTTCTCTCACCGTCCACAAAGGAGAGGTTATCTCCATCATCGGGAGCTCAGGAAGCGGAAAATCAACCTTCCTACGTTCTATCAACCTACTTGAAACACCTACTGAGGGGGAAATTCTCTACCGAGGAGAAAACGTCCTTGCAAAAGGCTATGACCTTACTCACTATCGTGAAAAACTCGGTATGGTTTTCCAATCTTTCAATCTCTTTGAAAACCTCGATGTTCTCGAAAATACGATCGTTGCCCAAACGACTGTCCTTAAACGAGAACGCTCTGAAGCTGAAAAAATTGCCAAAGAAAATCTTGAAAAAGTCGGCATGGGAGAACGCTACTGGCAAGCCAAACCCAAACAACTCTCTGGTGGCCAGAAGCAACGTGTGGCCATCGCTCGCGCCCTCTCCATGAATCCTGACGCCATCCTTTTTGACGAACCAACATCTGCCCTGGATCCAGAAATGGTCGGTGAAGTCCTTAAAATCATGCAGGATCTAGCTCAAGAAGGCTTGACCATGATTGTCGTCACCCACGAAATGGAGTTCGCCCGCGATGTCTCACACCGTGTCATCTTTATGGATAAGGGTGTCATTGCCGAAGAAGGCAAGCCAGAAGACCTCTTCACGAACCCTAAAGAAGAACGAACGCGAGAATTTCTTCAGCGCTATCTCAAATAACAAACAAAGACTGCATAAAATATGTAGTCTTTTTACTAACTCTTTTCAAAACAAAAGGCAGATCCATTTTAAGAATCCGCCTGTAAGCCTAGTTTAATCTTCAAATTTTTCATGATTCTTGTCATAAAAATCAATCAAGCCTAGGGCTGTTTCAAATGAAATATTTTTCACTTTTGCACGGCCTTGTGCCAAAGCAATAATTGACATTTCACGTGCATTTGTTTCCTTAGAGATACGGTAACCTGTGATTTTCTTATCACGAACCCAGCCAACAACTGATTCTACTTTTTCAAAGTTTGATTTAGCCATGTTCTTCTCCTATTTTGTTCTTTACGATACTGAAATATATCCATTCTTTTAGGATTATCCAAAAAACATCTACTTATTGAAAACAAATAATGAATTATTATTACTTAGCTTTTAAAGCTGATAATATGCTTGTTCGTATATCTTCAACTCCATCAGGATTTGCTGGTAGGAAGATGGTGTTATTGCCCTTATTGTCTGCGAAATTATTCAAAGTATCCAAATACTGATTTGTTAATAGAATGGACATAATCTGGGCCTCCGTGAGTTCAACATTGGCTCCTTTTAATTCTTGAATAGAATCAGCAAGTCCGTCAACAATAGCCTTACGCTGTTCTGCAATCCCTACCCCGTGTAGGCGATCTTTTTCTGCCTCTGCTTCTGCCGCGGTCACAATCTTAATCTTATCTGCTTCTGCAAGTTCTTGCGCAGCGACTCTCTTACGTTGGGCAGCATTGATTTCATTCATTGATTGTTTAACTTCAGCGTCAGGCTCAACCTTCGTAATCAGTGTTTTTACAATGATGTAACCATATGTAGACATTTCTTCTGCTACTTGTTTTTGAACTTCTAATGCGATTTCATCTTTTTTCTCAAATAGTTCATCCAAGGTCAATTTCGGTACGGACGAACGCAAGGCATCCTCGATATAGGATTTGATTTGAGCTTCTGGTCTCATTAGTTTATAGTAAGCATCTGTGACGTTGTTCTCATTCACTCGATACTGAGTTGCCACATTCATGGTCACAAAGACGTTATCCTGCGTTTTTGTTTCCACGACGATCTCACTTTGCAATAGACGCAACTGCACCCTGGCTGCAATTCTATCAATCCCAAAAGGTGCTCGTACATGAATACCACTATTACTCAACTTTTGGTATTTACCAAAACGCTCGATAATAGCGACAGACTGTTGCCTTACAACATATACAGAGCTGATAATAATCGCTGATGCAATCAGCACTAGAATAAAGAGAACAAGTAAAACATGTAAAACCATGGGAATCTCCCCCTTTCGTCACCATCATTATAGCATCATTATAGGAAATTGGCAAATAATATGATAGCAAATTTATTTTAGACTAGCATATTATACAAGGTCTCATTTCCGTTCAGATTGATATAAGATGGGTCAAACTTTTCCATCCGATGAATCAAGCCAGCATAATCATGCTTATCAGCAAGCGCAATCCCAATCAAGACCGGCCCTGTCCCCTTGCTGGCCCGTTTGATATATTCAAAACGAGTGATGTCATCATTTGGCCCCAAAATGTCATTTACAAACTCTCGTAGAGCTCCTGGACGTTGTGGGAAATTGACTACAAAGTAATGCTTGATGCCATCGTAAATCAAGGCACGTTCTTCCATCTCTGGCATACGGTTAATATCGTTATTTCCCCCAGAAATGATACAGCAAATTGTCTTTCCTTTGATATAGTCCGATAGAAGTTCCAAGGCTGCAATGCTGGCCGCTCCAGCAGGTTCGGCGACAATTCCTTGCTTAGAATAAAGATCAATCAAGGTCTCCGAAATCAAACCCTCATCTACTCCAATAAGAGTTTCAACATTCTGACGAGTTGCTTCATAAGTCAACTGCCCAACTTTCTGCACAGCAATTCCATCAGCAAATTTGTCAATTTCTTTGAGTTTAACTGGTCCTCCAGCTTCAAAGGCTGCCTTCATCGAACGGGCACCATTGGCTTCTACACCAATTACTTCGATAGCGGGATTGGTTTCTTTGATATAGGTCGAAACCCCTGCAATCAGTCCGCCACCACCTACCGGAACTAGTACTGTATCAAAATCAATAGACTCTTTACGGGCTTCTTCAAGAATTTCGTAGGCCACAGTTCCTTGACCGGCCTGTACATGCGCATCATCAAAAGGATCGATAAAGGTGCGGTTTTCTGTCAATGTAAAATCTTGTGCTGCCTTAGCAGAAGCATCAAAGGTATCCCCAACCAACTTGATGGTCACGAAATCCCCACCAAAAAAGCGAACTTGACCAATTTTTTGTTGCGGTGTTGTGATGGGCATAAAAATCGTTGCGGGAATCTTCATCTCCTTACAAGTGTAGGCAACACCTTGAGCGTGATTCCCCGCTGATGCACAGACTACACCACGCTCACGTTCTTCTTTTGTTAATTGAGAAATGGCATAATAGGCTCCACGAATTTTAAAAGAGCGAACTCGTTGTGCATTCTCCTTTTTCAGATAGATCTTAGCTCCATACTTTTCTGATAAGTAATGATCATATTCCAGTGGTGTATTCACTACTACACCACTTAAAACTTTATGGGCTTTCACCACATCTTTTGCACTTAGCATTGTCTCCTCCTCAAGTACTTTTCAAGATAAAAAACGAGTTAGGTACCCCCAACTCGCCTTCTCTTTTTCTTCATAAGAATTAGTTGTAGATTTTGAATGCGTCGTCGTCGTTTTTACCAACGAAAGGCATTGCTTTGCGCAATTCAGCACCAACTTTTTCAATTTCAAGATTAGCTGCTTGTTCACGGTAAGCAGTGAGTTTTGGACGCCCAGCCTTGTAGTCATTTACAAAGTCATTTGCAAATGTACCATTTTGGATGTCTGCAAGAACTGCTTTCATGTTTTCTTTGACTTGCTCAGTAATCACACGTGGACCTGATACATAGTCACCGTATTCAGCAGTGTTTGAAATAGATTGACGCATTTTCTTGAATCCACCTTCATAGATCAAGTCAACGATCAATTTCATTTCATGAAGAACTTCAAAGTAAGCCAATTCTGGGGCATAGCCTGCTTCTGTCAAGACTTCAAAACCTGCTTCGATAAGGGCAGTCAAACCACCACAAAGTACAGCTTGTTCACCAAAGAGATCTTCTTCAGTTTCTTCTTTGTAAGTTGTTTCAAGCAAACCAACACGAGCTGCACCAACACCTTTACACCAGTCCATAGCAATGTTTTTCGCATTTCCTGTTGCATCTTGGTAAACTGCATAAAGAGCTGGAACACCAAATCCTTCTTCGTAAGTACGACGTACCAAGTGTCCTGGTCCTTTAGGAGCACACATGAAGACATCGACATCTGCAGGAACTTTGATAAATTCAAAGTGAATGTTGAAACCATGAGCAAATCCAACAGCATTTCCAGCTTCCAAGTTTGGAGCGATTTCTGCTTCGTACAATTCTTGTTGGATTTCGTCTGGTGCCAAGATCATGATAACGTCAGCCAATTTAGTTGCTTCTGCTACTGTGTAAGTATCAAATCCGTCTTCTTTTGCTTTGTCAAAAGATTTACCTGGACGCACACCGATGATGACATCACGACCTGAATCACGCAAGTTTTGCGCATGCGCATGTCCTTGTGAACCATAACCGATTACGGCGATTTTTTTACCGTCAAGCGCTGCTACTTTAACATCTTTTTCGTATTCCATTTGAACTGCCATAGTTTTTCTCTCTTTTCTATTATTTATTGCCTCTTAGGCGGTTTTAACAAATTTTAGTTGGATTTTTAGTCGCGGGTAAATCCAGTTGCACCCGTACGAGCGATATTTTTAATACCGTATGGTCGAATCACTCGCAACAAAGCTTCACTCTTTTCAGCATTTCCCGTCATCTGAATAGTGATGGAGCTTGGAGCCACATCAACTACCGTTGCACGGAAGGGTTGAATAATAGCCAAGATTTCTGCACGTTTTTCAGCAGGAGCAGATACCTTCACCAAGATAACTTCTCTTTCCAAGTGTGGCTTATCCGTGATATCTCGAATGCGAATCACATCAATCTGACGGTTGAGCTGCTTGATGATTTGCTCCACTTCATCATGTGAAGCTACATCAATAATAATGGTGATGCGCGATACATTCGGATCTTCTGTTGCTCCAACAGAAATGCTTTCGATATTGACCTGACGGCGAGACAGGACACCGGTAAAGCGATTGAGGACTCCTGAACGATTTTGTAGTTTTGCTGTTAACATTCTACGCATGGAACTTCACCCCCAACATCTCATGATTACTCTTACCAGCTGGTACCATCGGTAAGACCTGTTCCTTACGAGAAATATCCACCTCGATAAACATCGGCACATCCTCCAGAATAGCCTCTAGATCTTTTTCTATCGTTTCTGGATTGTCAAATTTATAATTTTTAATGCCGTAAGCCTGTGCCATCAGCTGGAAGTCAGGAAGAGTGTCAAAGACCGACTCTGAAGTTCTACCCTCATAGAAGGATTCTTGCCACTGGCGAACCATTCCTAGTGAGTGGTTGTTCAACATGACAACCTTAATCGGCACCTTGTAGATGTTTAGGATAGCTAGTTCCTGGTTAGTCATCTGGAAGCCACCATCACCGACAAAAAGGATAACCTCTTTTTCTGGATTGGCAATCTTGGCTCCGATAGCCGCAGGAACTCCGAATCCCATGGTCCCCAAGCCACCTGAAGTGACTAACTGACGCTCATTTTGGTAAGGATAATACTGAGCTGTCCACATTTGGTGTTGACCAACGTCTGTGACAACAATGGCATCCCCATTCGTCAACTCGCCGATGCGTTCAATAACGGCCTGAGGTTGAACCACACGTTCTTTCTTATCATAAGAACGAACACGATTCTTGTCCTTAGTGACTTTTTCAATCCACTTTTCAGTATTGTTATGAACAGTTGGTTCTGCCAGTAGCATCTGCAAGGCTTTCTTAGCGTCCCCGACCACTGGAATATCTGCACTGATAATCTTACCAATCTCAGCTGGGTCAATGTCGATATGAGCAACCTTTGCATTCTTAGCAAAGGTCTTAGGATTTCCAGTTAGGCGGTCATCGAAACGGCAACCAATACTAATCATAAAGTCCGCTTCGGTCATTGCAATGTTGGCCGCGAAAGAACCGTGCATACCTCCCATTCCTAGGAAGAGCGGATGGCTAGTCGCAATCGTACCTTGCCCTAAAAGACTGGTCACGACTGGAATTTGGTAACGTTCAGCAAACTCATTGAGCTCGGCAGCTGCTTCTGCATAACTAACCCCGCCACCTGCCAATAAAACAGGTTTCTTGGCTTTTGACAATTGCTTCAAGATCTTCTTGATTTGCATGTCGTTTGGTTCTATCGTCGGTTGATAACTCGGTAAGTGCACTTCGGGCGAATAGATGAAGTCTGTTTCAAGAGCAGATACATCCTTAGGCAAGTCAATCACGACTGGACCTGGACGACCTGTGGTCGCAATATGGACAGCTTCCGTAATGATACGAGGAATATCTGCCGTCTCACGAACTTGGTAATTGTACTTAGTGATTGGCATGGTAATGCCCACGATGTCTGCCTCCTGAAAGGCATCCTTCCCAATCCCTGCTCGCGCCACCTGACCCGTAAAGACCAAAAGGGGAACGCTATCGCTCATGGCATCTGCAATCCCTGTAATGGCATTTGTAGCTCCCGGTCCACTCGTGACGACAGCAACACCCAACTTTCCAGTTGATTTGGCATAGCCTTCAGCTTCGTGCAAACAACCTTGCTCATGGCGACCTAGAATGTGACGAATGCCTTTAAAATTATAAATCGCATCATATAAAGGCAAGACAGCCCCACCAGGATAACCAAATATGGTATCAATTCCTAAATCACGGAGTGTTTCCAAAACTAGGTCCGACCCCGTCTTAGGAGTGTCTAAACTGATTTTCTCCATTGTTCCCCTTTCTCTTCTCTTAAAAATAGCTTGTTACTATCATACCATTTTTTCAAAAATTTTCAAGACAAAAGAAGCAATTTTCTGAATTTTCTATCTAAACGTGTTTTTATGAATGCTTTTCCTATTTTTATAAATATGAATAGAGATTTGAACGATTTTATTATTTCCAAATTTAATTTAGAGTATATTTTTCTAACCTTCCTTGATATAGAACATAAAAAGGAAGCCACTAAGTGACTTCCTTCTAGAGTGAGGACTGATTAGTCTTCACCTTTATTTTTCTTAATGATTTCTTCTTGTACTGACTTAGGTACGTCTTCGTAGTGGTCGAATACCATCATGAAAGTACCACGTCCTTGAGATGCAGAACGAAGAACTGTTGCGTAACCAAACATTTCAGCAAGTGGAACGTAAGCACGTACGATTTGACTGTTACCGTGTGCTTCCATACCATCAACACGTCCACGACGAGCAGTTACGTGACCCATAACATCACCAAGGTTTTCTTCAGGAACAGTGATGGTTACAAGCATCATTGGCTCAAGGATAGCTGGTTGTGCAGTCTTAGCAGCTTCTTTAAGAGCAAGTGAAGCCGCGATCTTGAAGGCAGTTTCAGATGAGTCGACATCGTGGTATGAACCATCGTAAAGCTTAGCTTTAACGTCAACCATTGGGTAACCAGCAAGAACACCGTTAGCCATAGATTCTACCAAACCTTTTTCAACCGCTGGGATAAATTCACGAGGAACCACACCACCGACGATTGCGTTTTCGAATTCGAATCCTTTTCCTTCTTCGTTTGGAGTAAATTCAATCCATACATCACCGAATTGACCTTTACCACCAGACTGACGTTTGAAGAATCCACGTGCTTGAGTAGAAGCGCGGAATGTTTCACGGTAAGATACTTGAGGAGCACCTACGTTCGCTTCAACTTTGAACTCACGACGCATACGGTCAACAAGGACGTCAAGGTGAAGCTCACCCATACCTGAGATAACTGTTTCACCAGTTTCAACGTTTGTTTCAACGCGGAATGTTGGGTCTTCTTCAGCCAATTTTTGAAGGGCGATACCCATCTTATCTTGGTCAGCTTTAGATTTTGGCTCAACCATCAATTGGATAACTGGTTCTGGAACGTTGATTGACTCAAGGATGATTTTAGCTTTTTCATCTGTCAATGAGTCACCAGTTGTAGTATCTTTCAAACCAACGGCAGCAGCGATATCACCTGAGTAAACAGTGTCAATTTCTTGACGGCTGTTAGCGTGCATTTGAAGGATACGTCCGATACGTTCACGTTTACCTTTAGAAGTGTTCAATACGTATGAACCTGATTGAAGAACACCTGAGTAAACACGGAAGAATGTCAAACGACCTACGAATGGGTCAGTCATAATCTTGAAGGCAAGAGCTGCGAATGGCTCATCGTCAGAGGCTGGACGAGTTTCTTCTTCATCAGTATCTGGGTTGATACCTTTGATCGCTGGGATGTCAAGTGGGCTTGGAAGGTAGTCGATAACCGCATCAAGCATCAATTGAACACCCTTGTTCTTGAAGGCAGATCCACACAATACAGGGAAGAATTCAACGTTGATAGTTGCTTTACGGATAGCAGCTTTCAATTCTTCGTTAGTGATTTCTTCACCTTCAAGGTATTTCATCATCAAGTCTTCATCAGTTTCAGCGACTGCTTCCACCAATTTTTCACGGTATTCTTGAGCTTGGTCAAGGTATTCAGCTGGAATATCTTCTTCAAGGATATCTGTACCAAGGTCGTTAGTATAGATTTCAGCTTTCATCTTGATCAAATCGATGATACCACGGAAGTCATCTTCAGCACCGATTGGCAATTGGATTGGATGTGCATTTGCTTGAAGACGGTCGTGAAGTGTGCTTACTGAGTAAAGGAAGTCAGCACCGATTTTGTCCATTTTGTTGGCAAATACGATACGTGGAACTCCGTACTCAGTTGCTTGACGCCAAACTGTTTCAGTTTGAGGCTCAACACCTGATTGTGAGTCAAGAACGGTAACCGCACCGTCCAATACACGAAGAGAACGTTGTACTTCGATTGTGAAGTCCACGTGCCCTGGTGTGTCGATGATGTTTACGCGGTGGTTGTTCCATTGAGCTGTTGTCGCAGCAGATGTGATAGTGATACCACGTTCTTGCTCTTGCTCCATCCAGTCCATTTGTGACGCACCTTCGTGAGTTTCACCGATTTTGTGGATTTTACCAGTGTAGTAAAGAATACGCTCAGTAGTTGTTGTTTTACCGGCATCGACGTGAGCCATGATACCGATATTACGAGTTTTTTCAAGTGAAAATTCGCGTGCCATGAGGTTAGTTTCTCCTATTTTTTATTTTACAATCTATTATAACATTATTTAGAAAAAACGGATAGGCAGGACCTACCCGTTCTCAATGTTTATCTTGTTTTTGTTGGTTTCAACTTGTAGACAAGTTGAATTGAACTCGGGCTAAAGTTAATTAGCCGATTTGAGCCGGAACGGGATGCTGTGTGAAAAAGATAAACTTCCTTGTATTCGTCGAATACTGCGTCAGTTTCCTATTTTCACCTTGCATCCTTACCGTTCCTAGCATCATGATTTAGTTGAACTCAAGCTAAAAGTCTGGAGAAAAAGATGAATCTCATTGGTTGCAATCGCAACCTACTTCGATTCCCTATTTTCTCTGGGACTTTCTTAACGCTTTCGTATCCTATCTTACCAACGGAAGTGTGCGAAGGCACGGTTAGCTTCAGCCATACGGTGAGTGTCTTCACGTTTCTTAACAGCTGCACCAGTGTTGTTAGCAGCGTCCAAGATTTCTTTTGCAAGACGGTCTTGCATTGTGTGTTCACCACGAAGGCGAGCGATTGTTACCAACCAACGAAGTCCAAGTGTTGTACGACGTTCTGGACGAACTTCAACTGGGACTTGGTAGTTAGATCCACCAACACGACGTGCACGTACTTCAAGTACAGGCATGATGTTTTCCATAGCTGTTTCAAATACTTCAAGTGCATCGTTTCCAGTAGCTTCTTTGATTTGCTCAAAAGCACCGTAAACGATTGAAGCAGCTGTACCACGTTTACCGTCAAGCATAACGCGGTTGATAAGACGAGTAACTAGTTGTGAATTGTAAAGCGGATCTGGCAATACATCACGTTTTGGAGCTCTATTTTTACGACTCATTTCTCTTTATCCCCTTTCCTTATGCTTTTGGACGTTTAGTACCGTATTTAGAACGGCCTTGTTTACGATCGTTAACACCTGCAGTATCAAGTGCACCACGGACGATATGGTAACGTACCCCTGGAAGGTCTTTTACACGTCCACCACGAAGAAGCACCACGCTGTGCTCTTGCAAGTTGTGTCCGATACCTGGGATGTAGGCAGTAACTTCGATAAGGTTGCTCAAACGTACACGAGCGAATTTACGAAGGGCAGAGTTAGGTTTTTTAGGTGTCATTGTTCCAACACGAGTTGCAACACCACGTTTTTGTGGTGAAGAAACGTTTGTTTGAACTTTTTTATGACTGTTGTAACCAACGTTCAAAGCTGGTGATTTAGATTTTTCTACTTTTGATTTACGCGGTTTGCGAACCAATTGGTTAATTGTAGGCATCTACATTCTCCTGTGTTTTTTTATTTTTGGTGATGATACACTTGGTGACAGCTACCATCTGTGTGTACTTTTGCAACATTTGTCAGCACGTCCCTGTACACTTTTGAGAGACCAAAAGTAAAAAGTACCGTCTATTATTGTAACACAATTTTTCCTTCATTGTCAAGATATTTTTCATTTTTATTCTGATCTTTTAACTCTTTGACACTAGCTTTCACCGCTTTTCTAAACCAGAAAAGGAGGCGATTTGCCTCCTCCTTTCTAGTATGGATTTCCTTCGATTCAAGTTATCGTTTCGGAATTGTTTAACCCTTCTTATCAAAGCCAACCAGATTCTTTTGCAATGTTGGCTGCCTCTGTTCGATTACCAGCATCTAGTTTCGAAAGAATATTGGTGACATAGTTTCGGACGGTTCCATTTGATAGATAAAGCTGATCTGCGATTTCTTGATTAGACAAGCCCTGAGCGATTCCCTTTAAAACAGCGATTTCTTGCTCTGTTAACGGATTGGGGTGCGTCATCACCACTTCCATCAATTCAGGCGAATATTCCTTACGTCCTTCAAGAACAGTGTGCAAGGTTTGCATGAGGTCTGCAATGCTTCTTTCTTTTAAGACATAAGCATCCACTCCAGCCTTGACCGCACGTTCAAAATAGCCAGGGCGCTTGAAGGTCGTCACCACAACCACCTTTGTTTCTAGCTTTTCTGCTCGTATCCACTCCAAGACTTCGAGGCCTGTCTTAACAGGCATTTCTACGTCAAGAATGGCGATATCTACGGACTCCTTTTCTAAGAGTTGGATTGCTTCTTGCCCATTCTTGGCTTGTAGGACAGTCTCTACATCTGGTTGAAAGGTAAGCAACTGGCACATAGCATCTCGCAACATACTTTGATCTTCTGCAACAAGTAGTTTCATCTTAGTTTCTCTCCTTATAAGGTAGCCGAACCTGCACTTCAGTCGGATGTTTCTGACTAATCACCTTTACTTCTCCTGAAAATGGAAGGACACGATCGCGGACGGTATGGAGCTCATCTCCTTTTAGAGAAGCAAAGCCACAGCCATCATCTCTCACTGTTAAAATGAGTTCTTTCTCTGTTCGTTCTAATTTTAAGTAGGCTTTCGACGCTTTGGCATGTTTGATGATGTTGGTCACTAACTCAAGCAAAATCATGGAGGCCGTTGATTCTAATTCCTGAGTTAGGCTAGCAGTATCTAGTTGGTGATTGATTTCCGTATCAATTCCTGCAATTTCCAGCATTTTTTTAACAGTCGCAAATTCGGAAGCAAGGGTTCTTGTTTTAAGATTTTCGATAATTGTACGAACTTCATTCATGGATTCTTTACTGATCTGATGAATTTCTTTTAATTCTTTTTCCACTTGAGGATAGGCCTGCATTTGAAGAAGCTGGAGGGCAAGATCCGTCTTCACACTCAACATGGCAAAAGTATGGCCTAGACTGTCATGGAGATCCTGACCAATACGACTGCGTTCATTTTCAGCCAAGAAAAGATTAAGCTTGGCATTTTGCTTTCTCTTTTCTTCTTTTATTTCCTCCGACACTCGAATCCGATAGAGACCAAAGGTAAAGGCATCAGAAAAGACAAAGGTCACCAAGAAAAACAGCAATTGCCAAGGACTAACATGATTGACCATATAAATCCCGGTTAAAATCAATGGCTGCAAGACAACAAAACTGACAAAACGCCAAGAGTGAAGAGAAATCTCATCCAGCTCATAAATGAGGAGGTTAGATAAGTAAAAGATAAACCATGTGAAACCCGAATTCAGCCAAACCGATGTATAAAAAATGTAGGCAATCATGACCCACCAAGCCAGCCACTGCACGGTGCGGTTTTGACTTAATAAAATCGAATAAAAGGCTAGGACAAATAATAATGTCCAGAACAAGGTTAAAAGCGGGTACTCTCCACTGATGACACCCGCTATAGGAAAGATGATAAACACTGTTGAAATATGAAACATATAATGAGTGTTTTTTAATTTTTCCAACATAGATTTATTTTACCTCGATCCGTTTTTTCAGTTGGATTACCAATACACCAAAGAAAACCGTATAGCCTAGTACAACCAAGGCAGCAAGAATGTTAAACTCGTGGTGTTCCAAATAAGCAGAGACGACCTGCATAAGCTGGTAGGTTGGAGTCAGTTTTCCAATGGATTGGAGCCATTCTGGGAAGGAATTCAAAGGGAACCAGAGTCCACCTAGGACAGCCAAAGCAATATAGGCAATATTTCCAATAACCGTCATCAATTGAGCACTGGGAAGCAAGCTCACCAAGACCCCCATGCTGATAAAGACCACGCTTCCAACCAACAATATAACTCCAATCACCAACCAATCAAGCCAAGGCAGAGTCACTCCACGGACAAAATGACCAACCGAAAAGACAACTATAATTGATAACAAGAAAGTCAGCAGAGTACTGAACAGTTTTGATACATAATATTCTACCATAGATACTGGAGAATGTTGAATCAATTTTTGCCAGTTGTTTGTCTTATCAGACTCGAGTGTGCTAGGGATACTGAAAAAAGCACTTGACATGATACTAAAGAGCGTCATGGCAAAAAGATAGGCTTGAAGAGCAATTTCTGGAATATCTGATCCTGACATCATACCAGAGAATATAAGGTAAAACACACTTGGGAGTCCGATGGATAGCAAGTAATAGACGGCTTGCCGTTTCATCAGAATGATTTCCACTTTCATGAGACTTGTCATATTTTTCATCGTCAATCTCCTTTAGTCTTGAGTCGTTTCGAAAATACTGTCTAAGAGAGTTCGATTGCGAACTTCAATTTCTTCGATCGTGCAGCCCTGTTCTTGCAAGACTTTCCATACCTGACTGGCTTCTTTGGTTGTGAAGGAAAGAGCATTTTGCTTGATTTCAATCTCTTGAACTTGGTCTAAAGTTCTGATAACTTCCTGATAAGTTAGAGGTACCGTAAAGTGTTTTTCTTGTTCTTCACCACGCATAGCATAAGGCGTCGTATCACGAATCAATTCACCCTTGTGGAGTACCAAGATGCGGTCAGCCGTATGTTCCACCTCTTCGATATAGTGAGAAGAATAAACAATGGTCACACCATTTTTCTTTAACCGATTGACAATTTCCCAAAAATGCTGACGTGTCGAGGTATCCATTGCAGCAGTTGGTTCGTCTAAAAATAGAATTTTCGGACGACCTATTAAAGACAACACAAAAGAGAACAAACGTTTTTGCCCACCAGACAGCTTGCCCGCTAGCTGATTTTTCTGCTTGTCTGAGAATCTTAGCAAGTCATCAATTTCTTTGTCTGAAAGGCTGTCGGGATAAAGTGACTTGAAAAATGATAGAAGTTCTTTTACTTTCAAGCTTTGAACAACTGCATTTTCTTGGGGCAAGACAGAAATAAGCTGCTTTAATCGAGGTTCTGTTGGCGTAAAGCCTTGAATGGTAGCCTTACCTGAACTCATGAACTTGTCGCCTAAGAGGCAATCAATCAAGGTTGTTTTTCCTGCTCCGTTAGGGCCGATCAAGGCGACACATTCACCATCATTGATTTCAAAAGAGATGTTCCGCAAGATCTCCTTGTCTTTTATTTTCTTACTCAATTTCTCAACTTTAATCACAGTCATGAGATTCTCCTTTCAACCACTTCATTCCCATAGGGAAAACAACGAAAATCATAAATCCAAAACCCCAAGCACCACGAATAAATTGGCGAAGCAAGGTTTGGTCAAACCAACCAGTAAACATTTCCAGTAACCATACCAAGAGTGACAGGCCGATAAAGAGATAGATGATTGCTTTTTTCATTCCTCAAACTCCTTTTTCACATCTCTGACCAATTTCAAACCTTCTCTGACAAGCCAAGACATCATTCCAAAGCCAGCAAAGAGCTCCCAAGGAAAATGATAGAAGCCCTCGTCCAATCCTGAAAACATGAGATAGGTCATAACTCCTGCTGCTACTAAACTCACTGCGACAATCATTTTATTTTTCATTTCTTCTTCCTCCAGTTTCTACTTCAATTATAGTCTTTTGAAGTTAGCGGTGCTAGATGCTTCTGTCACTAGGAAATATGACAAATGTCATAAAAAAAGAAAGTTGCAAAATCAACTTTCTTTTTCAACGATATTTTTATACAGCAGAGGTTGTACTCTCTTCTATGAAACCTTCAACTTTTAATCCAGCGATGAAAATATTAGGTTTTTTAAAATCTTCTACATCCTCCAGGAGATCCTTAAAATAATAAGTATTTTTAATCTTATCTACATTTGCCTTTTCAAAATCAAGACTAAGTATCCCTTTCCAGTTTTTGTCTTCTGTGACAAAATACTCCATAGAAACCCCTGGCTCATCTTTAATTTCTAAATATTCTGGACTAGTAGCCATTTCCCCACGCAGAAGAGCTTGCAATTCCTCTACACTCACTTCGGCAGGAATTTCATTTCCAAAATCACCCATCAGTTCCATCGTAAATTGTTTAACAACATCTGTGTAAACAACCGTTATACGAGCGTCGGTATCTGCGACTTTTCCTACAAAGACTTTGGTTGTTTCCTTGATTTCTTCTTTTACCTGACTGGCCTGACTAGATGAATCAACCGAACTTGCTGTACTACTTGACTCTGTTGTTGCGGTATTGGTTTGACCACAGCCAGCAAGAGCAAGTAACGCTGCAAAAATCAATCCTAAAACTTTCTTCATAAATCTCCTATTCCACACTAAAAAGATATGGATATACAGGTTGTTGACCTTGGTGAATCTCAACTTCGACATCTTCAAATTCTTCTGCGATTTCTTGGGCGATTTGGTTAGCCAATTCTTCGCTTCCGTCTTCGCCGACATAGAAAGTCACGATTTCACTATCTTCGTCCAACATGTGTTTCAAAGTTTCAGTCAGAGTTTGGTGCATGTCAGGATTTGATACGAGGATCTTACCATCTACCATACCAAGATTGTCATTTTCATGGATTTCCAAGCCATCGATAGTCGTGTCACGAACGGCAGTAGTTACACTACCGCTTACGACATCACCAAGGGCTGCAGTCATGCGTTCTTTGTTTTCTTCGATTGATTTGCTTGGATCAAAGGCAAGAAGACTGGTCAACCCTTGAGGAATTGTACGTGCTTCTACCACAACAGCAGGTTGTTCAAGCACTTCAGCCGCAGACTGAGCCGCCATAAAGATATTTTTGTTGTTTGGTAAGAAGATGATGTTGCGAGCATTGACCTGTTCAACAGCCTTGATAAAGTCCTCTGTGGAAGGGTTCATAGTCTGCCCACCTTCGATGACATAATCCACACCTTGGGCACGGAAGATATCTGCCAATCCTGGACCTGCCACTACTGCGATAAGGGCGTATTCCTTCTCTTCAGCTGGCTTGCTGATTTGAGCTTCTTTTTCTACTTGAGCTTCGTGTTGGTTGCGCATATTATCTACTTTAACCTTGACCAAGCTACCATATTTAAGGCCTTCTTGCATAACAAGACCTGGGTCTTCTGTATGGACGTGAACTTTGACGATTTCATCATCGTTGACAACAAGTAGAGAATCGCCTAGCTCATTCAAGTAGTTGCGGAATTCATCATAGTCAAAATCTTTGGCATAAGTTGGACCTTGTTTAAGGGCAACCATAATCTCAGTACAGTAACCAAAAGTGATATCTTCTGTTGCGACATGTCCAGCAACTGACTTGTGGTGCTCTGCATTGATCATTTCACCCATATTCGCTGGAGTTGCTACAAAGTCCTCAGACGCACTGTATTCACCAGTAAGGGCTGAAAGGAAACCTTCATAGATGAAGACCAAACCTTGACCACCAGAGTCCACGACACCAACCTCTTTCAAGACTGGGAGCATATCAGGAGTCTTAGCCAGAGCTCTCTTAGCACCTTCCAAGGCCGCACGCATGACTTCAACGGCATCATCTGTTTGCTCAGCTTTTTTCTTGGCACCGATAGCCGCTCCACGAGAAACTGTCAAAATAGTTCCTTCGACTGGTTTCATAACTGCCTTGTAAGCTACTTCGACACCAGATTGGAAAGCAAGGGCCAAGTCTTGACCTGTTAACTCGTCTTTATCTTTGATAGCTTGGGAGAAGCCACGGAAAAGTTGAGACGTGATAACTCCTGAGTTTCCACGCGCACCCATCAAGAGCCCCTTAGCAAGAATGCTCGCCACTTCTCCAACTGTAGAAGCTGGCTTGTCTGCTACTTCTTTAGCACCATTTTCGATGGTCATTCCCATGTTTGTCCCAGTATCTCCATCTGGAACTGGAAAGACGTTTAATGAATTGACATATTCTGCTTGCTTATTCAAACGAGTTGATGCAGCCTGCACCATCTCTTGAAATAAGCTGGTAGTAATTTTTGACACGATTATTCTCCTACAACTTTGATATTTTGAATGTAGACATTCACAGTCTGAGCAGTGATTCCTAGTTGGTTTTCCAAACTAAAACGAACACGCTCTTGGATGTTTTTTGAGACTTCACTAATCTTTGTTCCGTAGCTCAAGACGGTATAAACATCAACTGCAATGCTGCCATCTTCGGCTGCCTTCACGACAACACCTTTTGCATAATTTTCCTTACCAAGAAGGGCTTGGAAATTATCTTTGAGGGTATTTTTGCTAGCCATACCGACCACACCAAAAATCTCAGTTGCTGCACCACCTACAACGGTTGCAATCACTTCATCTGTCAGTTCGATTTGACCATCTTTTGTATTAATTTTTACAGTCATTTTTTTTACCTCAACTAGTTGATACTCTATTTTATCATATTTCATTCCAAGTGTAAAAGCAGAATGCTGTATCGGCGGATATTTACTCTATTTTTCAAATGGTTTTATCTATCGAGCAAAAGAAAAAGACCAGTTAGGTCTTTTCATTTTTATTAAACGCGTTCAACTTTACCTGATTTCAAAGCACGAGCTGAAGCCCAAACTTTTTTAGGTTTACCATCGATAAGAACAGTAACTTTTTGAAGGTTTGGTTTTACGGCACGTTTTGTTTGGTTCATCGCGTGTGAACGGTTGTTTCCTGATACAGTCTTACGACCTGTAAAGTAACATACTTTAGCCATTATGTTTTCCTCCTATTAGATCTAATATAGCGGATGTGCTAGCACCACATACCGTACTATGTTATCACACTTTCTTGAATTTATCAAGAGAATTAAAATATTTTTTTATTTGACATAGACAACACCAAGTTTACCAAAGGCCACTTCTCCACGGATAATCAAGGTTTTATTCGTTGGTGCCACAGGAGCGTCCGCCTTGGCTGCACCAAAGGATGTTTCTACTTTCAAGTCTACACGCCAGTGTTGCGGAACATAGACAGTTGCATTACCAAAGGCTACTTCAATATTTAAAGTCGCGAAATCCCCTAACATCTCTGCATTGTCATAATAGATTTTAGCATCGCCAAAAGCGACTTCCACTTGGTCGGCTACAAGATCTTGATCTTGCTTATAGAAGGTCCCACTACCAAAAGCGACTTCCTTATCCGTGATAACTGTTCGCTCACCGTTGTACCACCATTTTTTCCCATACCAAAACTTACTTGAGTGAGTGAGATAGCCAACTCCTAGCACTGCTAAGATACTAGCCCAAAACAAAGACTGGTTTGGAATAGGAAAAATGTTATAAAAATGATTCGCAATCATTAAGGCTACTAGAGCGGTAAAAACTGCCGATGTCAGGTGACGACGAAGCAAAGCTTCAACTGACTGGTAGGCAAAAAAGACGATACCAATCAAAGGCCATATTTTACCATCTAAAGAAGGAATTCCAAAGTTTCCTTGCAGCAAAATCCAGGCTGCTAAAACCAATAAAACGATACCAAATGCTTTCTTTTTCATGTCTTTTACCTCATGTTTCTAAGATTTTCTTTTAGGAGGGATTGGTAATGCCGTGAGACATGAACCTCCTTGTGGGTCTGATAAAAGGAAATGGTGCCCGTTCCTGAAAAGGACTTGTCCACTGAGTAAATCTGACGGATGTTTGCGATAGTTGACTTGGAAACTCGACTAAAATAGCGAGGCAAGATGGACTCCAACTCATAAAGCTTGAGGCGAACCTCATAGGCTTCCTTCTGGTTATGAGCGTAGATCTTGCTCCCTTCTGTTTCAAAGAAGAGAATTTCTGACAGGTTTAGATAATATTCACCTGTCCCCTTGTAAAAAGTCAACCTCGGAGCCTTTGACTCTTGCAAAAGCCGTTGCAAGTCTGCAATTTCATCTGTCAAAGTGGGGGTCTTGATGACAATTTCAGTCTCCTCTAAATTGCCGTCAATCTCAATTCGTAACTTCATCACATCTCCTTTCTGACTCTACTATATCAAAGCTAAGTTAGGAATACAAGGGCAAAAAAGCAAGTGGTCAATTTGAAGCAGTAAGTGGTTGTAGGACTAGCTTAACTTACATGTCAGAATAGGAAGAAAAGGATGCCCCACATGAGTCCACAAGCATAGCCAACCAAGACATCCTTGGAATAATGAACACCCCCTAAAACCCTCACCAACCCCAACAAAGCTGAAAAGAGCAAGCATATCAATCCAACAGGTAGACTAGCATGCAGACAGGCCATGGAGATGATGGTTGCAGAAAAGACATGGCGACTAGGCATAGACTGCCCCGAACTATCCTTATCAAGAAGGGGACAGATATCCCAAGTTTCATAAGGTCGCGGGTGGTTGATTTTCTTACGAAGAAGAGACAAAATCACAAAACCTGATGCAGGAATAAGCACATAAACTCCAACTTGCTGATCCAATCCTAGTTGCAGGTAAGTGGTGACTAGCAAGATCAGATAGACCAAGGGCATGGCGACTGTCATCAAGCGATTAAAACTGCGTAACAGAAATAAAAGGGGGGGATAGCTGGCGAATCTGGAGCTGATGTTTTGATACCATTCTTGATAATTTTTCATTTATACTTCTCATTCATTACCTTGTTTTCGTCTACTGGCGAGACGTTTGTCTTCTAGTATAGTGCAGAAAAAGAAGGCTGTCAAGCCTTCTTTAGATTTATTCTTCTGCTTCGTCTTCTGTAAATTGGCTATTGTACAAGTCGGCGTAGAAGCCACCCTGCGCCATCAGTTCCTCATGATTTCCTTGTTCGATGATATTGCCATCTTTCATGACAAGAATCAAATCAGCATTACGAATAGTTGACAAGCGGTGGGCGATGACAAAGGAAGTTCTACCCTCCATCAAACGGTCCATGGCTTTTTGAATCAATTCCTCTGTACGTGTGTCAACTGAGGATGTCGCCTCGTCCAAAATCAAGAGCGGTGCATCCTTGAGAAGGGCACGAGCAATGGTCAAGAGCTGTTTCTGTCCGACAGACAAGGTCACGGTGTCATCCAAAACAGTATCGTAGCCATCTGGCAAAGTCATGATAAAGTGGTGGATTCCCACAGCCTTGCTGGCTTCCATCATTCGTTCATCACTGATGTCTGTCTGATTATAGATCAAGTTCTCTCGAATCGTTCCTTCAAAGAGCCAAGTGTCCTGCAAGACCATAGAAAAGGCATCATGCACTTCTGAACGCTTCATGTCCTTGGTATCCACACCATCGATACGGATACTTCCCTTATCTATCTCATAGAACTTCATCAAAAGATTGACAATGGTTGTCTTACCAGCCCCAGTCGGTCCAACGATAGCGACTTTCTGACCTGCATGAGCTGTCGCAGAAAAGTCATGGATGATGGTGCGCTCTGGTATATAGCCAAAGGACACGTGATCAAAAACCACTTCCCCTTTCATATGGGCCAATTGTCTGTTCTTATGAGATTCATCCTGCATCTCAGCTTCAGCTAGAAATTCTAATACACGAGTCATGGCTGCACTCGCTTGTTGCAAGCTCGTAATCCCTTGAGCAATCTGTGACAGAGGTTGGGAGAAGGTCCGTACGTAAACCATAAAGGCTACAATAATCCCTATAGTGATATGTCCTTCTAACGCCAGCGCGGCCCCAACGATGATGACTAAGACATAACTAAAGTTCCCAACAAAGAACATGGCTGGCATCATGATACCAGAGATAAACTGAGATTTCCAGATACTATCATGCAAGTCTTGGTTTAAACCTGCAAATCTCGCTTTGGAGGTGTCCACTGCGTTGTAGCTGGTCACTACATTATGGCCAGAGTACATCTCTTCCACATAACCATTGACGGCCGCTAGATTATTTTGTTGGGCTTTAAAATAACCCTGTGACTTGGCCATGATTATGGAAACCGCCGCAAAACCAACAAGGGTTGATACAACGGTTACCAATGCCAAAATCCAGTTCATGCCAAACATGGTAATCAAAACAGCAATCAACAAGAAACTAGCTGAAAGAACTGTCCCTAGACTTTGGTTGAGAGATTGCGCTGCCGTATCCACATCATTGGTCACGCGCGAAAGGGTGTCTCCTTGTGAATGACGATCAAAATAGCCAAGTGGCAAACGATTAATCTTTTCAGCGATTGCCGTCCGCAAGCGTTTTGAAAAATGCTGAATGCTCGTTGAAAAGATATAGGCCTGTGTATAGTTAAGGATGGCGCCAAATACATAGAGAATCACTAAAAAGCTAGCAATACTTGACACAGCCTCTAAATCAATTCCAGTCATCAAACCATCTGAAATCAAGTTTGTAATTTCTTTAATCTTAGTTGGCCCATAAACGGTAATGATACTTGAAATGACTGCAGCCACAACTGCTATTAGAAGAGGGAGTTGGAGGCCTGCCATATAAGGTTTGCACTGTTTCCAGACCGACACTTTTTTATTTTCCATGTTCCAATTCCTCCTTCGATAGTTGTGAGTAGGCAATTTCTTGGTAGACTTCGTTGGTAGCTAGAAGTTCCTTGTGGGTGCCTTGTCCCACAACTTTACCTTGATCCAATACTAAAATCAGGTCAGCATCCATAATGGTAGAAATCCGCTGCGCTACGATGAGCTTGGTCATGGATTTTGTTTTATCAGCTAGCTCTTGGCGCAGGACACGATCTGTCTTGTAGTCCAAGGCTGAGAAAGAGTCATCAAAAATGAGGATTTCTGGCTTCCGAGCCAAGGCACGCGCAATAGCCAAACGCTGTCTTTGTCCACCTGAGAAGTTAGTTCCGCCTTGGGCCACTTCTGATGCAAGTCCTGCTTCCTTGCCCTCGATGAAGCTTTTGGACTGGGCCAATTCCAGAGCTTGCCACATAGCAGTCTCACTTAGAGGACTTTCTTGACTCTTACCAAAGTCTAAGTTCCCCTTGACATCTCCAGAGAAGAGCACTGCTTTTTGTGGAATATATCCGACCTTATTGCGCAAAACTTCCAAGTCGTAATCTTGCACATTGACACCATCCACTAGGATTTCTCCATCGGAAACGTCGTAAAAACGAGGCAAGAGGTTGACTAGCGTGGACTTACCTGATCCAGTCGATCCAATGAAGGCCACGGTTTGACCCGCTTCTGCTTTGAAAGTGACATGTTCCACGACTGCTTCAGAGTTTTTAGAGTAGCGGAAAGTCACATCACGGAATTCCACTTGTCCTTGAACTGAAGGATCCGCTGTCTGTGCATGACTAGGATTTTCAATAGAAGAATGCAAATCCAATACTTGATTGATACGTCCTGCCGAAACCAAGGTACGAGGAAGAACAATAAAGAGTGCTCCCATGAGAAGGAAGCCCATCACGACCTGCATAGCATAGGACATGAAGACCACCATATCACTAAAGAGTGGCAGACGTTCTGCCAAACTTGCGTCGTTGATGATATAGGCACCAATCCAGTAAATGGCTAAACTTAGTCCACTGGAAATCGCCATCATAATCGGGTTCATAATCGCCATCAATCGATTGACAAAGAGATTGAGACGCGTTACTTCATCATTGGCTGCTTCAAATTTTTCATCTTGGTAATCCTCGGCGTTATAAGCACGAACAACCCGAATCCCTGTCAAACTTTCACGAGTGATGCTGTTAAGTTTATCTGTCAATTTTTGGATGACAGATTGTTTTGGAAAGGCCAGAGTCATGAGAACAGTGGTCATCAGAACATTGACGATAACAGCTACCACTACTGCCCAGAGCCAGTATTCGGACTTACCAAGGATTTTTCCAATAGCCCAGATTGCCATGATTGGCCCACGAGTAACCACTTGCAAGCCCATGGTAAAGAGCATCTGTACCTGTGTGATATCATTGGTCGTCCGAGTCAAAAGACTTGGGATTGAAAAGCGTTTGATTTCTGTCTGTGAAAAATCTAAAACCTGATGAAATACATCTCTACGTAGATGGGTTGTATAGGAGGCTGCAACACGAGCAGCAAAGAAACCAACCATAACAGATGAAAAGAAAGCCAATAAAGACAATCCAATCATCTTCGCAGCTGGTGACCAGAGTTCACCCAACTGCGTTCCAGACGTTCCTAGTAATTCTGTAATTTGCGAAATGTAAGTCGGTACCTCTAACTCGAGATAGACCGAGAAACAAGTGAACAGAATCGTAAGGACAATCATTCCCCACTCTTTTCCTGTAATACGTTTAGCGAGTTTCTTCATTCTCTCCTCCTATCTTCTCAACATTTTCTTGCAATTGCCCGAGTACCTTTTCAAAGATTGCCAAGTCTGACTTTGAAACCCCCTCTAGCAGACTCTGATCGATCCGATCAAAAAATGCCTTAACTTTTTGCATCTGCGAACGCGATTTCTCCGTCAGGCGAACAAATTTTGCCCGCTTATCGCTGGGGCTCGCCTCTAGCTCAACCAAACCATTTTGTACCATGCGCTTGACTAAATTACTCGCCACAGATTTGGTAATATTGAGTTCCTGCTCGATATCTTTAATCAGGACCAATTCCTCTTTTTGCTCACAATGATCTAAAAAACGCAGAACCTGCCCTTGCGGTCCACCCATGAATTCAATGCCACATCGCTTGGCTTCTTTCTGTACCATCAGGTGAACCTGGTGCCCAAAACGTTTAAACATCAACATCGGTTTGTCCATAATTACTCCTTTCTTACGATAAATATAGTTCTCACAAGAACTATATAAGTTTCCATGAGAACTATTTTATCATTTTCAGAAAAGATGTCAAGAAAAAAGTTTCTATGAGAACTATCTTGGTTTAAATTGACATTAGGCAATATTTTTTCTATAATAAGCACTAACTACTGTGGATAGAAATCCATTCACTCGATGAAGGGAGAAAACTTTCAAATGAAACCAGAAGAACAAAAAGTTTTAGGAATTTTAGCAACTATTTTTGGAGCTATCGCACTTTTAGGGTCTTGGATTCCGTTTATTAACTATCTATCGTTTTTCATCGCTATTGTCGCTTTGATCTTGGGCATTATCGGCCTTATCGTCAACCTTAAAAAACGGAAAACGATGGCCATTATCGGAACATCCCTAGCAATTGCTTCTGTTGTACTTTTCTTTACGGCCCAGGTACTGTACGCTAATGTCTACAAAGAGTTTGCTAGGGAGTTTAACCGTTCCTACAGCGAGGCCAGTGCCTCAATGGAACGCGAAGAAGAGAGCGACTTGACAGATGATAGCACCTATTCCATCCCAGAGGAGGAGGAAGAAGATACCTTCACCTGGACCCGAGAACAGTTCGACGCCTTAATCGAAGGTGACCTTGACAACAAAGGAAAAGGTGGTACCAACTACAAGGATATTATCAAAAAACACGGACTACCAGACTCCGAGTATGACTCCACTATCGGAGGTTATGATACGAGAAAAATCACCTATATCTCCATTGGAGACAAGATCAAGACTGTTACCTTAACTTTTGCAAAACAGGACAATGGACAGCTCTTACTCGTTCATAAAATAGCTGTAGGCCTAGGAGGAAGCCAGCAGCAAAAAGATTCAGATTCTGGGACCAGAGTCTAGGTTCAAATATCAAAAAAACGAACAGCTAGTAAAACTGTTCGTTTTTCTATTAGAATCCATCTACGTTTGTGTAGATCTTTTGTACGTCTTCGTCGTCCTCAAGAACGCTGTAAAGTTTTTCAAAGGTTTCAAGGTCGTCACCCGACAATTCCACTTCTGACTGAGGAATCATTTCTAATTCTGTCACTTGGAATTCTTGGATACCTGACTCACGAAGGGCAACAATAGCTTTGTGAAGGTCTGTTGGAGCAGTGTAAACAGTAATTGTTCCTTCTTCTGCTTCTACATCGTCCACATCCACATCTGCTTCGAGCAAAAGTTCAAAGATAGCATCCGCATCTTCACCTGCAAATACGATAACACCCTTGTTGTCAAAGAGGTATGAAACTGAACCTGAAGCACCCATGTTTCCGCCGTTTTTACCAAAAGCTGCACGGACATTGGCTGCAGTACGGTTAACGTTAGAAGTCAAGGTATCCACAATCAGCATAGAACCATTTGGTCCAAATCCTTCGTAACGTCCTTCTGTAAAGGTTTCGTCTGTGTTTCCTTTTGCTTTATCAATCGCTTTATCGATAACGTGCTTTGGCACTTGGGCTTGTTTAGCACGGTCGATAACGAATTTCAAAGCAGTGTTTGATTCTGGGTCTGGATCACCTTTTTTAGCTGCTACATAGATTTCTACACCAAACTTTGCATATACTTTAGAGTTAGCTCCATCTTTAGCCGTTTTCTTGGCTACGATATTGGCCCATTTACGTCCCATTAGGAATCTCCTTTTTTCACATTTTAATCTTTCTTATTATAACACAAGTTTTTTCGATTTTCACTAGAGGAAATGGATTTTGTTCAGCAAATCGAGCTATGATGACACTTTTGTTGCCAAGATTGCCTTGCCTTCTTTTATCAGGGGATGGCGGAAAAGTGAAAAGTACAGTTGGGTAGTCATGGCAACCCAGATAAGGGGTTCGCAAAGGATAACTCCCCTATACCCTGCCCAAGGGATAATCAAAACCACAAAAACGATTTTCCCGATTAGTTCTATAAAGCTGGAAACTAGAGGAAGGACTTTCTGCCCCAATCCCTGCAAGCAATTCCGATAAATCAGCAAAAGGCTCAAAATCGGATAAAAGACTGAACTGATTTGCAGGTAAAGACTACCATTTTCTACCAAGTAAGTATCTGTCGAACTGGCAAAGAAGGAAACCAAGCTAGGACTGGCAAAAAAGAGAAAAATACAAACAAAACCTGCCCAGGACATGCTCAGACGACTCCCAATACCAAGACCTTGAACAATGCGGTCTGGTCGCTTAGCCCCGAGATTTTGAGAAGCAAAGGTCGTCATGGCAGAAGAAATAGCCGTCATTGGAAGCAAAGCAAAGGCCATAATCCGTCTAGCTGCTGTTTGGGCACTAATAATCACAGCTCCAAAGGTATTGACTGAAGACTGTAAAATCACACTACCAATGGACACAATCGAACTCATCAAACCCATAGCCAAACCTTGCTCTAAAAGATCCGCGTACAAGGCCTTGTTCCATTTAAAATGCTTGAGTTGAGGGAGGAGTTCTGGAACACTCTTGCGGATATAATAAAAGCAGAGAACCGCTGACAAGCCTTGCGAGATAATGGTAGCAAGACCCGCAGATTGAACTCCCAGATGCAGTTGCGTAATGAAATACAAATCCAGCACCACATTGACCAAGGCAGAAAAAATCAGAAATCCAAGAGCCGCTAGACTATCACCAATAGACCGCAACAATCCCGCAAAGAGGTTATAAGCAAAGCTAACACCTACACAAGTCACAATCATAGAAATATATTGATAGGATTGAGGAAGGATTTCAGCAGGGGTATCTAAATATTGCAAGAGTGGATACAGGCCGACGAATCCCATCAGCATGACCAAAATACTGAGAAGCCCTCCTAAAATCCAGGTTGCAGCAATTGCTTCTTTAATTTTAGTGAAATTACGAGCCCCATAATAGCGGGCAATGACAATCCCCATCCCATTTCCAACACCAAGAGTAAAGCCTATAATCAAGTCAAAAATGGCAGTTGTCGCCCCTACTGCAGCCAAAGAATCTTGACCAAGAAAACGCCCAACAATCAAGACATCAGCTGTATTATAAAGCTGTTGGAAAATATTTGACAGCAAGATTGGAAAGGCAAAGCTTAACAGCGCAGGAAGAATAGGACCATGTATCAAGTCCACGGATCGTTTCTTATTCATAAAGCTATTATATCAGCTTTCTAATAGAGCGACAAGGCTCTGTCACTAAGTTTGCAATCAATTGCTTACAGAGAGACAATTTGCTATAATCAAGAAAAGGAGGTCACTTATGAGTTTGACCAGTCAATTAATAACCGATGCATTTCCAGATCTTGATAAGGTTGAAAAGCTAAACAAGGAAGCTTTCCCCGAGGAAGAACGAGTTCCTCTGTCAGAGTTCTTACGCTATCAGGACCGAGATGACGCCCACTTTTTTGCTTTTTATAACCAAGAAGAGTTTGTCGGCTTTGCTTTCTCTATTTCCAACCCAAAAGCTTTCTATATCAGTTTTTTTGCCATCATGCCCCACCTGAGAAGCCACGGGTACGGAAAGGAAATTATCGAAAAGCTGACTGATTTTTACCAGCGAACCATGTTACTCGAAGTCGAGCGATTGGATGAAGAATGCGATAACTTGGAGCAGAGAAAGGCTCGCATGGACTTCTATCGACAAAATGGCTTTAAAACAGCCAATGCTTTCCTAGAGTACGATGATCTAAGTTTTGAAATCCTCTACCGTGGCGACCATTTTGACGAAGAAGCCTATCGCGACATCTTCCAAAAGTTACAGGATGAACATTATTTTGACTTTCACATCGAATATCGTCGTTTTAGTGATCATTAGTTCTTTCATCTGAAATAAACATAAAAAGTAGCAGTTCCTATCTGCTACTTTTTATGTTATTCTTCAATTTCGATTTCAAGTCCATCGCCTAGGTCAAGTGTCACTTCTTGGTTAGGTGCTAGATCCTCAACGACAGAAGTAGAAGTGGTTCCTTCTTCATCTTCAATCAAGCCATATTGAACACGGACTTGATGGTCAATCTCATCAAAGACTTCTGGGTGATCTGCCAAGTATTTCTTAGCATTTTCAGAACCCTGACCGATCTTTTCATCCTTGTAAGAGTACCAAGCTCCTGCTTTTTTGATGATATCCAAATCACTTGCAATCTTCAAGAGTTCACCGGTCTTAGAAATACCTTCTCCGTACATGATTTCAACAAAAGCTTCCTTAAATGGTGGAGCTACCTTGTTTTTCACGACCTTGATCTTGGTTTCCTTACCGACATTGGTATCTTTTTGGTCACCAGTTCCCTTGATTTGTGTGCTTCCACGAACATCCAAACGGACTGAAGCGTAGAATTTCAGAGCACGTCCACCGGGAGTTGTTTCTGGGTTTCCAAACATGACTCCAACTTTTTCACGCAATTGGTTGATGAAGATGGCAATTGTTTTGGTTTTATTGATAGAAGCACCAAGTTTACGCATGGCCTGGCTCATCATACGAGCTTGCAAACCAACGTGGCTGTCTCCAATATCTCCATCAATTTCTGCACGAGGTACAAGGGCAGCAACTGAGTCGATAACGACAAGGTCAACTGCACCTGAGTCAATCAATTTTCCTGCAATTTCAAGACCTTGCTCCCCTGAGTCTGGTTGTGATAAGAGCAATTCGTCAATATTCACACCAAGGGCTGCTGCATAGGCTGGGTCAAGCGCATGCTCCGCATCGATAAAGGCAGCGATACCGCCTTCTTTTTGCGCCTGCGCAACAGCGTGAAGGGCAACCGTTGTCTTACCAGATGATTCTGGTCCATAGATTTCGATGATACGTCCCTTAGGATAACCACCTGAACCAAGAGCAATGTCAAGAGCCAAGGAACCTGAGCTCATCACTTGCACTTTTTGCTCCGCACGCTCACCCAAACGCATGATTGATCCTTTACCGAAGTCTTTCTCAATCAATTTAAGAGCATCGTTCAAGGCTTTTTCACGATCCGCTCCAAACTTTTTTGAAATTTCATCTAATTTTTTTGGTTTTTTCGCCATTCTATTCTCCTGTATTCTAATAGTCCTAAGACCTATCTACTATTATATCAAAAGTTAGTCACTTAATAAAGCCTTGCGAACTAGGTTAAAGGCATGCATAACCGCAATCTGACGAACATCTGCTCGGCTCCGCCCAGCGATATTAGCCTTGATAACTTCTGTCCCTTTTGCATGTGCCAAGCCGATAAAGACTGTCCCAGCTGGATGCCCCTCTAGGCTATCTGGCCCAGCCACACCTGTCAGACTGACTCCATAATCAGACTGAGTCTTGAGCCGTGCCTGCTCTGCCATCTTTTTAGCCGTAAACTCTGAAACGACCCCGTGTTCTTTCAGCTCTTGCTCGGAAATATCCAGCATCTTGGACTTTTCTTCTAAGCTGTAAGTGACAAAACCGCCATTAAAGATGGCAGAAACGCCTGAAAAGTCTACTATTGTCGCTTGAAAAAGGCCTGCCGTCAAGCTTTCTGCTGCGGTAATGCTTTTCTTTCTCTTTTTAAGCTCTTCTACAACGACACTTGCTAGGCTGCTCTCCTCCCCATATCCATAACAGATGTCTCGCAAAGAGAGTCCCTCGAAAGTCTGGCGATCTAAGATTTGATTTTCCAAGGTGTCCAATGCTTGATCAGCCTTTTCTTGACTGACTGCTTTTGTAGACAAGCGCAAGGTCACCTCTCCCGTTTTGGCATAGGGAGCTAAGGTCGGATCTGTTTGATGGTCAATCAAATCCGCCAAAATGGTCACCAACTGACTTTCACCAATCCCAAAGAAACGGAGCACTCGTGAGTATAACTTGGTACCAGTCATTAACTTGGGTAAGAGTTGATTTAAGACCATGGGTTTCAACTCACTTGGCGGTCCTGGGAGGACCACGTAGGTCACGCCATCTACTTCCGATACCCCTCCTACCGCTAAGCCTGTCTCATTTGGCAGTGGAGTTGCCCCTTCTACAATTTGGGCTTGGCGTTCATTATTCGGTGTCCGAGCATAGTCAGGTCTATGAGCAAAAAAGACATCCAGTTTCTCTTGCGCTTGAGGGTCAAACACTACACCTTTTCCCAAAAATTTTGCCAATGTTTGTTTGGTCAAATCATCCTCTGTTGGCCCTAAGCCCCCTGTCAAAATGACTAGACTGCTACGCGAGCTCGCAATCTCTAGCAAGGACATGAGACGCGCTTCATTATCTCCGACAGCTGTTTGGAAGTAGACATCTACTCCAATTTCTGCTAGCTTTTCTGATAAAAACTGGGCGTTGGTATTGACGATTTGCCCTGTTAAAATTTCCGTTCCTACAGCAATGATTTCTGCTTTCATCTTTCCTCCTACCTATCTATTCGAATTTTTTTGAAAAAATCGCAGGAAAGTCCCACGATTTGATTCTTTGTTTTATTCTATCTCTTCGTTTGAAGCATTTGTGGAAGGTGCTGTTCGACCATAAAGATTTTCATACAGAACAGCGTTGGTCTCCAACTCTGCTACGTCCTCTCTCCCTAGGGAACGACGCAAGAGATTTTGCATTTCTAGCATATGCTCTCTCGTTACGATTTGGTAAGAGATTCCTTGCAACTCAGCATCTTCACCACGAAGTTGATGAGTTTCGATGTTTTTAAAGGAATCTTGGTAACCAAGTAGTTGTGGGATACTGGAGGCAGACAAATCAACATTTGTCTGCATATTATCACTAAGCGCTTTTAAGATAGCTTGATAATGACTGATACTATTGAGGCTCAAGACCTTTTCCATAATCTTTTGAATGACTTCACGCTGACGTTTTTGACGACCATAGTCTCCCTCAGGATCCTGATAACGCATCCGTGAATAGACCAGAGCTTCCTCACCATTCAAAGTTTGCTCACCGACTCCAATCGAGATTTTATTAAATTCTTCCTGATCAGCAATCGAAATCGGGAAACCGAGTGTGTTATTTACTGTGATACCCCCAACTGCATCAACTAGCTGTTGGAGTCCTTGCATGTTGACCATCACATAACGATCGATATGAATGTTCATCATTTTTTGAATGGTTGAAATAGCCAACTCTGCACCGCCATTGGCATAGGCCGCATTGAGTTTGGCTTCCTGAACTTGACCGTTTCCAGTCTCAATCTTGGTCAAAATATCCCGTTCCAAACTCATCATAGTGGTTTTCTTTGTTTTGGGATTAACCGTCAAGAGAATCATGGAATCACTATTCCCCGCCCAAGGGTCTGTACGTTCTACATTTCCCGTATCTACCCCCATCAAAAGAATGGTCAAAGGCTCTGTCGCCTCAATCACGTTGGTTTCTTCACCAATTTTCTTATAAGTTTTTTTACTTAAGGTTTCAGTTCCTTGATAATAAATAGTATAGGCATACGCACCCACACCTAAAGCCGTTACTGCTAGAAAAGCTAGTAGCATTCCGATTATTTTTTTTACCATCTTATCACTTATCTATCAGTCTACCCATCAGGCAAACGTCTAAAAATTTCCCTTCTTCTAAATAGGCTCCTCTTTCTTGTAAGCCTTCTGTAATAAATCCAAATTTTGAATAGAGGTGGATAGCTGCCTCGTTGCGCTTTTGTACACTGAGCTGCAAACGACGCAGAACTCCACTGGTTTTAGCCCACTCAATTCCCTCTTCAAGGAGTATGCTTCCTAAGCCATGATTCCAAAACTTCCTTTGGATGACCAAAAAGATATCCCCGATGTGACGAATCCGTATACGTTGCTCTGCCGTGATGTTCAAAACACCTGCAATTTCATCATTCAGGAGGGCTAGGAGAGTGATTTGGTTATCTGAAGTCGCTTGCTTTTCAATGAAAAGCGCCATTTCAGATTCTGTCATCAGGATACCATTTTCATCTAAACTGGTGAAAACTGTCTCCTGTCCAACTAAATCCAAGAATGCAACCAAAGCAGCGGCATCATGAGCTTCAGCCTCACGAATACAAAGTTCATACTCCACCTTGAAGCTCCTTAATCAATTCCTCAGCACGAGAACCCTGAGCGGTAAAATAGAGGCGACGACCCTCAGCCTCTTTCAAGAGTTCCAACTCCAAGTAAGAATCTGGTAAATCCTCACCCAAAAGATGGCCCCACTCAATAACGGTCACACCACCACCGAAGAGAAACTCATCCAAGTCAATCGAATCAGCATCCCCCTCAATCCGATAGACATCCAAGTGGTAGAGCGGAAGGCGACCCTCATACTCTCTCACGATGGTGTAAGTTGGACTTTTGATCATCTGACGAATCCCCAAGCCCTTGGCAAGACCCTTTGTAAAGGTTGTTTTACCAGCACCCAATTCCCCAGACAAGATCAAAACATCATTTTTTTGGAGCAAGGTTCCTAGGCGTTCTCCCAGATTGATCAGCTCTTCTTCATTTTTTGTGTACATGCTACTATTATACCAAAAAGTTTTCTTTTGTGTGAATTTTCTTTACAAACTTACTATAACAACTTTGGTAAAATAAGGGATTTTTATTGATAGACAAGTGTTTTTAAAAGAATATACACATGGCGCTAACAAGTAAAATATCTCGGATCACATGACCGTAAAAAGAAAATTCTCTTCTCATAGATTTTGGAAATAAAAATCGAGCAAAAATGAATCCCAAACCAACATAAAAAACAATGGATAAAACTGTCATTGGATTTCTCAAGAACAGCAAGGTTGCGAGAACTGTCAGGACAACTGTTTTTTTCTTATCGAGAGTGGTTTTCAAATCTCGACTGTACTTTTCAAATGGTAAAAAGACAAGTAAATCAATCCCAAACAAGAAAAAGAAGGAAGGCAAGAAAAGGTCTACCAACTCTTGCTGAAAAGCTGTCTGTGTTAAAATAGTCTCCGACAACACCAGACAGACGCCTACTAGGTTTAAAACCAACAAGATACTATAAAATAGTTTCACTTTTTTCTGACTATTTATAATGCTATGAACATCCTGATCTTGGGTATAAAAGAAATTCATCCCCGCACACAGACCTGATGCCAATACGATAAACACTAAAAAATAAGCGCTTGACTGCTTTAAGGTTAAGATGGATCCCTTCCACAGTAAACAGCTACTCAGACTAATCTGGATCAAAGCCAGCAACAATAAGATGCGAATAGATTTTATCATTTTCAGTTCTCCCTTCGTATACATGATTATACTCTGCGAGAAAGATAAAAATTCACCTCTCGTCTCAAATGTCCAATTTTGACGCTCAACTGACAAAAATGGAAAATAGTTGAAGCGATTTGAGAGATATTGCGTCGTGCTCACCTAACCCCAATAGGCAGAAGTGTAAAACAAAAGAGAACCCAAAGGTTCTCTTGTTTGCTTTTATTCTACTGTTTCTTCAACTTGGATTTCCACAGTTTCGTCTACTGGAGCATTTTCTGTCTCTTCTTGTTCTGGAGCTAGATATTCTGCTTCATTGATAGCTTGTGGTTCAAGGTTACGGTAGCGAGCCATACCAGTACCTGCTGGGATGATCTTACCGATGATAACATTTTCCTTGAGTCCAAGGAGATGGTCTTTCTTACCACGGATGGCCGCATCTGTAAGGACACGAGTTGTTTCCTGGAAGGAAGCCGCTGACAAGAAACTGTTGGTTTCAAGTGAGGCTTTGGTGATTCCCATAAGAACTGGGCGACCAGTCGCTGGAACTCCACCTGCGATAAGAACATCTTTGTTTGCATCTGTAAAGTCGTTGATATCCATGAGGGTACCCATGAGGAGGTCTGTGTCACCTGGATCCATGACACGAACTTTACGGATCATTTGACGAACCATTACCTCGATGTGTTTGTCACCGATTTCTACCCCTTGGCTACGGTAAACTTTTTGTACTTCACCAAGAAGGTAGGTTTCAACTGACAAGACATCACGAACAGCAAGGAGACGTTTTGGTTGGATAGAACCTTCTGTAAGAGCTGCACCGCGAGAGACTTGGTCTCCAACTTCAACACGCATACGTGCTGTAAATGGTACCACGTATTCGCCTTCGCCAGTTTCACCCTTAACAAAGACTTTCTTGGTACGAGTTGAAGCATCTTCTTCGATGGCTGTAACCTCACCCTTGACTTCAGTGATAACCGCTTCCCCTTTCGGATTGCGAGCTTCAAAGATTTCTTGGACACGAGGAAGACCCTGAGTGATATCGGTATTTGAGGCAACCCCACCCGTGTGGAAGGTACGCATTGTAAGCTGTGTACCAGGTTCCCCGATAGATTGGGCAGCGATTGTACCAACTGCTTCACCAACTTCAACCGCATCACCAGTCGCCAAGTTAATACCGTAACAGTGACGGCAGACACCGTGACGAGTGTTACATGTAAATACAGAACGGATAGTGACTTCTTCCACGCCAGCGTTGACAATTTCACGCGCCTTGTCTTCTGTAATCAACTCATTTGGACCGATGATAACCGCACCAGTTTCTGGATGTTTAACAGTTTTCTTAGTGTAACGACCATTGAGACGCTCTTCGAGAGACTCGATCATCTCTTTTCCTTCTGCGATAGAGCGGATCAAGAGACCACGGTCTGTTCCACAGTCGTCCTCACGGATGATAACGTCTTGGGCAACGTCAACCAAACGACGAGTCAAGTAACCTGAGTCGGCTGTCTTAAGGGCCGTATCGGTCATACCTTTACGGGCACCGTGAGTTGAGAAGAACATTTCGAGTACTGACAAACCTTCACGGAAGTTTGAAAGGATTGGCAATTCCATGATACGTCCGTTCGGAGCAGCCATCAGACCACGCATACCGGCAAGCTGTGAGAAGTTTGAGATGTTACCACGGGCTCCAGAGTCCATCATCATAACGATTGGGTTCTTAGGATCTTGGTTGGCAACCAAACGTTTCTCCAATTTTTCACGGGCAGCACGCCATTCAGCTGTAACAGCGTTGTAGCGCTCATCGTCTGTAATCATACCACGACGGAATTGTTTGGTGATTTGTTCTACACGTTTGTGTGATTCTTCAATGATTTCAGCTTTGTCATCAACGACTGGGATATCGGCAATACCCACTGTCAATCCCGCAAGAGTTGAGTGGTGGTAACCGAGGTTCTTCATGCGGTCAAGTAGAGCAGAAGTTTCTGTCGTACGGAAACGCTTGAAGATTTCAGCGATAATATTCCCAAGATTTTTCTTCTTGAATGGAGGGTTGAGTTCAAGATTGCTGATTGCTTCCTTGATATCTCCACCGAGTGGCAAGAAGTACTTAGCTGGAACGCCTTCCGTCAAGTTAGCATTTGTTGGTTCTTGCAGGTAAGGTAGACCTTCTGGCATGATATCGTTGAAGAGGATTTTACCAACAGTTGTCAACAAGACCTTGTGTTTTTGCTCTTCAGTCCAAGGTTTGTTGAGGCTATCTGTCGCGATACCTACACGTGAATGGAGGTGTACATAACCATTGCGGTAAGCCATAACCGCTTCGTCACGGTCTTTGAAGACCATTCCTTCACCTTCACGACCAGCTTCTTCCATAGTCAAGTAGTAGTTACCCAAAACCATGTCCTGAGATGGAGTAACAACTGGTTTACCATCTTTCGGGTTCAAGATATGCTCAGCAGCGAGCATGAGGATACGAGCTTCTGCTTGGGCTTCTTCTGAAAGCGGTACGTGGATGGCCATTTGGTCCCCGTCAAAGTCGGCATTGTAGGCTTCACAGACAAGCGGGTGCAAGCGAAGGGCCTTACCATCAATCAAGACTGGCTCGAAGGCTTGGATACCCAAACGGTGAAGGGTCGGTGCGCGGTTCAAAAGTACTGGGTGTTCTTTGATTACTTCTTCAAGGATATCCCAGATGCGTTCATCTCCGCGTTCCACCAAGCGTTTAGCTGCCTTGACGTTTTGCACGATGTCACGGGCAACGATTTCACGCATGACGAATGGTTTAAAGAGCTCGATCGCCATTTCACGTGGCACACCACATTGGTACATCTTAAGAGTTGGACCAACGGCGATAACGGAACGCCCTGAGAAGTCAACACGTTTACCGAGCAAGTTTTGACGGAAGCGTCCTTGTTTCCCTTTGAGCATGTGGCTCAATGATTTCAGCGGACGGCTACCTGGTCCTGTGATCGGACGACCACGACGACCATTATCAATCAAAGCGTCAACTGCTTCTTGAAGCATACGCTTCTCATTTTGAACGATGATACCTGGTGCATTCAACTCAAGCAAACGAGCCAAACGGTTGTTACGGTTAATAACACGGCGGTAAAGGTCGTTCAAGTCAGATGAGGCAAAACGGCCACCATCCAACTGCAACATTGGACGAAGATCTGGTGGAATAACTGGAAGAATGTTGAGAATCATCCATTCAGGTTTATTTCCAGACTTGTAAAAGGCATCCAAAACATCCAAACGACGGATAGCTTTGACACGTTTTTGTCCAGTAGCTGTTTTCAACTCTTCTTTGAGTTCAGCAATTTCTTTTTCAAGATCTACTTGTTTCAAAAGGTCTTGGATGGCTTCGGCACCCATCTTGGCAACGAATGATCCATAACCATACTCACGCAAGCGCTCACGGTATTCGCGCTCTGTCATGATAGACTTGTGCTCAAGTGGTGTATCCTTCGGATCAATGACCACATAAGCCGCAAAGTAGATAACTTCCTCGAGGGCACGAGGGCTCATATCAAGGGTCAAGCCCATACGACTTGGAATCCCCTTGAAATACCAGATGTGAGATACAGGAGCTTTCAACTCGATGTGCCCCATACGCTCACGACGAACTTTTGTACGCGTCACTTCAACCCCACAGCGGTCACAAACAATCCCTCTGTAACGAATGCGTTTGTATTTACCACAAGCACATTCCCAGTCTTTTGTAGGACCAAAGATGACTTCGTCAAAGAGTCCTTCACGTTCTGGTTTCAAGGTACGGTAATTGATTGTTTCAGGTTTTTTGACTTCTCCATAAGACCATGAACGGACTTTGCTTGGAGAAGCTAGGGTGATTTGCATACTTTTAAAACGATTTACATCAACCACTATTTCTTCCCTTTCTATTCTAAGCGAACTGCTTATTCTTGTTCAGCAGCTTCTTCTGTTGCTTCCGCTTTTGCAGTTTCTTCAGCTTCAAAGGCTGCTTTTGCATCTTGGGCTGCTTTTTCGCGGGCTTTTTCAAGGTCATCTACGTGGATGACATCTTCGTCCATTCCTTCATCCAAGTCACGAAGTTCCACTTCTTGATCATCTTCGTCAAGGACACGCATGTCAAGACCAAGAGACTGCAATTCTTTCACAAGAACTCGGAAGGATTCTGGGACACCTGGTTTTGGAATTGGTTTTCCTTTTGTGATAGCTTCATAAGCTTTCAAACGTCCGTTAATATCGTCAGACTTGTAGGTCAAGATTTCTTGAAGGACATTTGACGCACCGTAGGCTTCAAGAGCCCAAACCTCCATCTCACCGAAACGTTGTCCACCAAACTGAGCTTTACCTCCAAGTGGCTGTTGAGTAACGGTTGAGTAAGGTCCGACTGAACGCGCGTGCAATTTATCGTCAACCATGTGGTGGAGTTTGATCATGTACATGACACCAACTGATACACGGTTGTCAAACGGCTCACCTGTACGTCCATCGTAAAGGATTGTCTTAGCATCGCTGTCCATACCTGCTTCTTTAACAGTGTCCCAAAGGTCTTCAGAACTTGCTCCGTCAAAGACTGGTGTTGCGATGTGGATACCAAGAGTACGGGCTGCCATACCAAGGTGGAGTTCCATAACCTGACCGATATTCATACGTGATGGCACCCCAAGTGGGTTCAACATGATATCGACTGGAGTTCCGTCTGGAAGGTAAGGCATGTCTTCTACGGGAACGATACGAGAGACAACCCCTTTGTTTCCGTGACGTCCGGCCATCTTATCTCCAACCTTGATCTTACGTTTTTGAGCGATGTAGACGCGAACCAGCATGTTAACACCTGATTGCAACTCATCTCCATTTGCACGTGTAAAGATCTTAACATCACGAACGACACCGTCGGCACCATGAGGTACACGAAGAGAAGTGTCACGCACTTCACGAGACTTGTCTCCGAAGATAGCGTGCAAGAGACGTTCTTCAGCTGAGAGGTCTTTCTCACCCTTAGGTGTGACTTTACCTACAAGGATATCGCCTTCTTTAACCTCAGCACCGATACGGATAATACCCATTTCGTCAAGGTCTTTAAGAGCATCTTCCCCAACGTTTGGAATTTCACGAGTAATTTCTTCAGGCCCAAGCTTTGTATCGCGTGTTTCTGATTCATATTCTTCGAGGTGGACAGATGTATAAACATCGTCTTTGACCAAGCGCTCGCTCATGATAACGGCATCCTCGAAGTTGTAACCTTCCCAAGTCATGTAGGCAACGATTGGGTTTTGTCCAAGCGCCATTTCCCCTTTTTCCATAGAAGGTCCGTCAGCGATAAAGTCGCCTTTTTCAACGACATCGCCAACTTTAACGAGAGTGCGTTGGTTGTAGGCAGTACCTGAGTTTGAACGACGGAATTTTTGGATGTGGTAAACATCTAGCGAACCATCTTCACGGCGAACCTCTACCTTGTCCGCATCTGCGTAAGTAACTTTACCATCATACTGAGCAATGACCGCTGCACCAGAGTCATGAGCTGCTTGGTATTCCATACCAGTACCAACGTAAGGTGCTTTTGGATCAATCAATGGCACAGCCTGACGTTGCATGTTGGCACCCATGAGGGCACGGTTGGAGTCATCGTTTTCCAAGAAAGGAATACATGCAGTCGCAACGGCAACTACCTGTTTTGGTGACACGTCCATGTAGTCAACCACTTCTGCTGGATACTCTTGGTTGACCCCTTGGTGACGTCCCATGACAACTTTCTCAGCAAAAGTTCCATCTTCATTAAGACGAGAGTTAGCCTGCGCTACAGTAAATTCATCTTCTTCATCGGCTGTCAACCAAACGATTTCATTGGTAACAACACCTGTTTCACGGTCAACCTTACGGTATGGTGTTTGAACAAATCCATACTTGTTTAAGTGTCCGTAAGATGACAAGTTGTTAATCAAACCGATGTTAGGTCCTTCAGGTGTCTCGATTGGACACATACGACCATAGTGAGTATAGTGCACGTCACGTACTTCATATCCAGCACGGTCACGAGTCAAACCACCAGGTCCTAAGGCTGACAAACGGCGTTTGTGAGACAACTCAGAAAGCGGGTTGTGTTGGTCCATGAACTGCGACAACTGTGATGAACCAAAGAATTCTTTAACCGCAGCTGTTACAGGACGGATATTGATGATTTGTTGTGGTGTCAAGACTTCATTGTCTTGAACAGACATACGTTCACGGACATTACGTTCCATACGAGAAAGTCCAAGACGTACTTGGTTTGCAAGCAATTCACCAACTGCACGGATACGACGGTTCCCAAGATGGTCGATATCATCCACACGTCCGATACCTTCTGCCAAGTTGAGGAAGTAGCTCATCTCTGCAAGGATATCCGCAGGAGTTACAACACGAACCTTGTCGTCTGGATTGGCATTTCCGATGATGGTTACAACACGGTCTGGGTCCGTTGGGGCAACAACCTTGAATTTTTGAAGCACAACTGGTTCTGTCAGAACAGCTGCATCGTTTGGAATATAAACAATCTTGTTCAAGTCGCCATCTAAGTGGCTCTCGATACTTTCGATCACGCTACGAGTCATAACGGTACCAGCTTCTACCAAGATTTCACCAGTTTCAGGGTCTACCAATGGCTCCGCAATGGTTTGGTTGAGCAAGCGTGTTTTAACGTTGAGTTTTTTATTGATCTTGTATCGACCAACAGCTGCCAAATCGTAGCGACGTGGATCGAAGAAACGTGCCACAAGCAAGCTACGTGAGCTTTCAGCAGTCTTAGGCTCACCTGGACGAAGGCGTTCGTAGATTTCTTTCAAAGCCTCGTCTGTACGAGAGTCCATTGGATTCTTGTGGATATCTTTTTCAACAGTATTGCGAACCAATTCGCTATCACCAAAGATATCAAAGATTTCATCATCACCTGAGAAACCAAGCGCACGAACCAAGGTCGTAAATGGAATCTTACGAGTACGGTCGATACGAGTATAAGCGATGTCTTTTGAGTCGCTTTCAAGTTCCAACCAAGCTCCACGGTTAGGGATAACAGTAGAACCGTAGCCTACTTTACCGTTCTTATCTACTTTGTCATTAAAGTAAACACCTGGTGAGCGAACCAACTGAGAAACGATAATACGTTCACCACCATTGATGATGAAAGTACCCATTTCGGTCATGATTGGGAAATCACCAAAGAAGACTTCTTGGGTCTTGATTTCGCCTGTTTCTTTATTAATCAAGCGGAAGGTTACAAAAATTGGTGCTGAGTAGCTAGCATCGTGGATACGTGCTTCTTCGAGCGTGTATTTTGGTTCCTTGATTTCATAGCCAACAAATTCCAACTCCATTGTGTCTGTGAAGTTTGAAATTGGCAATACATCTTCAAACACTTCCTTAAGACCATGGTCTAGGAAAGCTTTGAATGAATCTGTTTGAATTTCAATCAAATTTGGTAAGTCAAGAACTTCTTTGATTCTTGAAAAACTACGACGGGTACGATGTTTCCCGTATTGAACGTCATGTCCTGCCAAGATGATTCTCCTTTGTAAATAAGTTCCAAGCCTGCTTCATCAGGCTATTGATTATCATTAAATGGTTGTCAAACCCCTATCACCTTGTCCTTTTGATAAATTTTCAGAATCTTTAAATCTTTGTTACAAGCACTCGAAAACCTGAAAAAAAGCACAAAAAGAGCAGCTAAATCCGACTTTTTCAGAAGATTTAACTGCTGTGAGTCTTGTCTGGACAATATTTCAGACAAAACCTACGACAAATGATTATTCATATTATACCTTATTTAGCTAGATTTTTCAAGATTTTTTTACTATTTTTTAAACAATCTTTTCCTATATATTATTTTAAAATTTCAAGAGAATGAAACATTATATTTTCTCTCAAAAATTAGGAAAACGCTTGCACTAATGTTTACCTCGTGCTATACTGATAAGGAACAACTACACAAGGAGAATTGTGATGAAAAAGATCCCATCTCAAACTGAGAAAAAAATGATTTATGGTATCCGTTCCTTGAAAAATGGAACTGGTTCTGTCCTTATTGGTGCTAGCATTGTCTTGCTTTCTGCTGCAATGCCAACTATTTCGGCCAACGAAAACCTTCCTCAAACTCAGGAAAATACCAGCGCTGTGACCAAGGCCCCTACTGAGACTGAAACTAGTCAAACTCAAAAACAGACGCCTATTTCTGAACAAAATAATGCAAACGCTTCCCTTGACACTAAAAAAGAAGCACCCGCAACTGAAGCTGCTCTAGCACCAGAAACACCTAAAACAGAAGATGCGACTACAAGCCAGGCTAACAGTAAGGAAGAGAAAGTAGATAACAGCACTTCGACGCCAACTTCAGATCAAAAACCACAAGCTGATACATCTTCTGAAGAGCCCATCGCAGATAATCACTTCCGTATCCATGTAAAAAAACTCCCTGAAGAAAACAAAGATTCTCAAGGTCTTTGGACTTGGGACGATGTTGAGAAGCCGTCTGAAAACTGGCCCAATGGGGCCAAGTCCTTCAAGGATGCCAAGAAAGATGACTATGGCTATTATCTCGATGTCAAACTTAAGAATGATCAAGCCAAAAAAATCAGCTTCCTCATCAACAATACCAAAGGGGACAATCTGACCGGAGACCGTTCAGTAGAACGCCTCTCTCCAAAAATGAACGAGGCTTGGCTCGACGAAAATTACAAAGTCTACAACTACCGTCCTCAGCCAGCGGGAACTGTCCGTGTCAACTACTACCGCACCGATGGACACTATGATAAGAAATCCCTCTGGTATTGGGGCGATGTCAAAAAACCAAGTAGTGGAGAATGGCCTGACGGAACAGATTTTACTGCAACTGGAAAATACGGGCGCTACATTGACATTCCTCTCAATGATGCTGCAAGAGAATTTGGATTTTTATTACTAGATGAGAGCAAGAAAGGCGATGATGTGAAAATCCGAAAAGAGGATTATAAATTCACGGATCTAAAAAATCACAGTCAGATTTTCCTCAAGGATGATGACGAAACCATCTACACCAACCCCTACTATGTGCACGATATCCGCATGACTGGTGCCCAACACGTGGCTAAATCTCGTATCGAAAGCAGTTTTTCTACCCTAGTTGGGGCCAAAAAAGACGATATCCTCAAACACTCCAGCATCACTGATTACCAAGGGAATAAAGTAGCTATCACAGACGTGGAAGTGGATGAGGCAGGTAAAAAAGTGACCTACATCGGCAACTTCTCTGACACTCAACACCCATACACTGTCAGCTACAATTCAGACCGATTTACCACACGTTCAAGCTGGCGCCTCAAGGATGAGTCCTACAGTTACGATGGTCCACTCGGCGCAACTCTAAAAGAAGATGGCAAGCGTGTTGACCTCACCCTCTGGTCTCCAAGTGCTGATAAGGTTTCCGTTGTCGTCTATGACAAGAAAGACCCTGAAAAAGTAGTTGGAACTGTCGCCCTTGAAAAAGGAGAAAAGGGAACCTGGAAACAAACTCTGGATGCAAACTCTGGTCTCGGTATCAGCAACTACACTGGCTACTACTACCACTACCAGATTGAGCGCCAAGGTAAAACTGTCCTCGTTCTTGACCCTTATGCCAAATCATTAGCGGCTTGGAATAGTGACCTAGCAAAAACAGATGCCGCTCATAAGGTCGCTAAAGCTGCCTTTGTCGATCCAGCGAAGTTAGGTCCGCAAGACTTGACCTATGGGAAGATTCGTAACTTCAAATCACGTGAAGATGCCGTTATCTATGAGGCTCATGTGCGTGACTTCACTTCGGATCCTGCCATCGCAAAAGACTTGACCAAGCCATTTGGTACCTTTGAAGCCTTTATCGAAAAATTAGACTATCTCAAAGACTTGGGTGTGACTCATATCCAACTCCTTCCTGTCTTGTCCTACTACTTTGTCAATGAATTGAAAAACCATGAACGTTTGTCTGCCTACGCTTCAAGCAACAGCAACTACAACTGGGGATATGACCCTCAAAACTACTTCTCCTTGACTGGTATGTACTCAAGCGATCCTAAGGATCCAGAAAAACGAATCGCAGAATTTAAAAACCTCATCAACGAAATCCATAAACGTGGCATGGGTGCCATCTTGGACGTGGTCTACAACCATACTGCAAATGTTGACATTTTTGAGGATATTGAGCCAAACTACTATCACTTTATGGATGCTGATGGAACTCCACGTACTAGCTTTGGAGGCGGTCGTTTGGGAACAACCCACTACATGTCTAAACGTGTCTTGGTAGACTCTATTAAGTATCTGGTTGAAACTTACAAAGTAGATGGTTTCCGCTTCGATATGATGGGTGACCACGATGCGGCTTCAATCGAAGAAGCTTACAAAGCTGCACGCGCCCTTAATCCAAACCTTATCATGCTAGGTGAAGGCTGGAGAACCTATACTGGTGATGAAAATGCGCCTGTACAACCTGCTGACCAGTCTTGGATGAAGAAAACAGATACTGTCGCTGTCTTTTCAGACGACATCCGCAACAACCTCAAGTCTGGCTATCCAAACGAAGGTCAACCTGCCTTTATCACAGGTGGCAAACGAGATATCAATACCATCTTTAAAAATCTCATTGCCCAACCAACTAACTTTGAAGCTGACAATCCTGGAGATGTTATCCAATATATCGCAGCCCATGATAACTTGACCCTCTTTGACATCATTGCCCAGTCTATCAAAAAAGATCCTAGCAAGGCTGAGAACTATGCTGAAATCCATCGCCGTTTGCGACTTGGAAACCTCATGGTATTGACTGCTCAAGGAACTCCGTTTATCCACTCTGGTCAGGAATACGGACGTACCAAACAATTCCTAGACCCAGCCTACAAGACTCCTGTTCCAGACGATAAGGTCCCAAACAAATCTCACTTGTTACGTGACAAGGACGGCAAGCCATTTGTCTATCCTTACTTTATCCATGACTCTTACGACTCTAGTGATGCTGTCAACAAGTTTGACTGGACCAAGGCTACAGATGGCAAAGCATATCCTGAAAATGTCAAGAGCCGTGACTACATGAAAGGTCTGATCGCTCTTCGTCAATCTACAGATGCCTTCCGACTCAAGAGTCTACAAGATATCAAAGAGCGCGTCCAACTCATTACTGTCCCAGGCCAAAATGGTGTTGAAAAAGAAGACGTGGTCATCGGCTACCAAATCACTGCTCCAAATGGAGATATCTACGCAGTCTTTGTCAATGCAGATGATAAGGCTCGCGAATTCAACTTAGGAACTGCCTTTGCTCACTTGAGAAAGGCTGAAGTCCTCGCAGATGAAAACCAAGCAGGACCAGTAGGAATTTCTAACCCTCAAGGTCTCGAATGGACTGAAAAAGGCTTGAAATTGAACGCTCTCACTGCTGTCGTTCTCCGCTTATCTCAAGGTGGTGCCATTGTCGCTCCAGCTGTGGAAGAAAAACCAGAATTTGATCTTTCTAGCTTAGATGTTGAACCAGAACAAGGCCGAGCTCAAAACCTAGCAGCCAATCCTGAAACTCAAGAAACTGCTGCAGAGGCTCACTCTCAAAACCTCCTTCCAAACACAGGAACTGAGAGTAAATCCCTCCTTGCCCTTGCTGGATTCAGTATCCTTGCCCTGCTCGGACTTGGATGGTTGATAAAAAACAAGAAAAAGAACTAACACTCAATGAAAATCAAAGAGTAAACTAGGAAGTTAGCCACAGGCTGCTCAAAGCACAGCTTTGAGGTTGTAGATAAGGCGAAGCTGACCTGCTTTAAAGAGATTTTCGAAGAGTATAACCTAGCCCTCTTATAGAGAAAACACCCCATGGTTAGAAGAATCTTCTAGTCATGGGGTGTTGTTTGCAGGCTCTATAATATTTGTAGTGGGTAAATCCCCTATGGATATTATGGAGCCTATTTTGTTGTAGAAAAAAAGTCCCATAAGATCTATAATGAAAAGCGACCAAACCATCATTAGAAAGAATCATATGGAACCATTACATTTTATCACAAAACTACTCGATATTAAAGACCCTAATATCCAGATTCTAGATATCATCAATATGGATACTCACAAGGAAATCACTGAAGAAATATGATTTTCAAAAACAGTCTAAGATTCCTTCCCCTGAAACGACTGGCATGCCTACTAGAATTCTCCTTAAAAACGCCGTTTAAAGTGCTATCATTGCTCAAAAACTAGTTGAAAAAATTTCTATGACCGATATCGCTCACCAGCTTTCCATTTCAACTTCAACCGTCATTCGGAAGCTCAATTACTTTAGTCGACTTCATAAGACTATGTCCTGAGACGAGTACGCCTTTAAAATGAGTTTTATCCGTACAAGGCTTTAAGAATCTCAATATTATCACTGTCCTTGAATGCAGAACACAAGCGATTATTCGAAATCGCTTTCAGGCTGTCTTTCAAACCTTTCTCAAGGACAAAGAAAAAATCATTAATGCCCTTGAATCACTCTATTCCAAAGCCAAACTAGAATTCTCGTCGCTTTGAATATCAAAAAGGAGAGGACTGATTTAGTCCTCTCCAGAGTATGACTTTTTGGTAATCCACTACAGTTGACAAATAGCCAAAAAAAGATACTCACTTAAGTATCTTGGTCAATAAATCAATCGGGAAGACAGGATTCGAACCTGCGACACCTTGGTCCCAAACCAAGTACTCTACCAAGCTGAGCTACTTCCCGAGTTAAATAGAAAAAATGCACCCTAGAGGATTCGAACCTCTAACCGCCTGATTCGTAGTCAGGTACTCTATCCAGTTGAGCTAAGGGTGCTCATTATTATATGCCGAGGACCGGGATCGAACCGGTACGATCGTTTCCAATCGCAGGATTTTAAGTCCTGTGCGTCTGCCAGTTCCGCCACCCCGGCCTCTCTAAGCGAACGACGGGATTCGAACCCGCGACCCCCACCTTGGCAAGGTGGTGTTCTACCACTGAACTACGTTCGCATCGACCTCTTCTAGTTTTAATGCCGGCTACATGACTTGAACACGCGACCCTCTGATTACAAATCAGATGCTCTACCAACTGAGCTAAGCCGGCTAATTTCTACTATGCGGGTTAAGGGACTTGAACCCCCACGCCGTTAAGCGCCAGATCCTAAATCTGGTGCGTCTGCCAATTCCGCCAAACCCGCAAATATGACCCGTACTGGGCTCGAACCAGTGACCCATTGATTAAAAGTCAATTGCTCTACCAACTGAGCTAACGAGTCTAAAATAACTTCCGTTATCTTACGGTCCCGACGGGAATCGAACCCGCGATCTTCGCCGTGACAGGGCGACGTGATAACCGCTACACTACGGGACCTATATGGGAGTTAACGGGATCGAACCGCTGACCCTCTGCTTGTAAGGCAGATGCTCTCCCAGCTGAGCTAAACTCCCTAGAGCTAAGCGACTTCCATATCTCACAGGGGGCAACCCCCAACTACTTCCGGCGTTCTAGGGCTTAACTGCTGTGTTCG
>CAJNCQ010000007.1:0-91596 GCA_905221265.1 bacterium
GCTATCCGAAATGGTGGCTCTCTTCTAGACGTCAAATTAGTCTGGGAAGGTGGCAAGGCTGAGTTTTATGAATTGGCGAGCTTCTATCAAGATTTGACAGAAGAATCTGTTCAATCAAGTAAGGGTGAAGAACCAGCACCCGTGCTTGAAGTTCCTGAGTTCACAGGTGGTGTCAATGCAGTGATGGCTCTAGTGCATGAATTGCCAGAATACACAGGTCTGCTAGCAACAGTAGGTGACCAATCTGCTCCAATGGTAGAGAAACCTGAGTTCCAAGGTGGTGTCAATGCAGTTGAAGCCTTGGTACATGAGCTTCCAGAGTACACAGGCCCATTATCAACAGTAGGTGACCAATCCGTACCTACAGTAGAAAAACCAGAGTTCCAGGGCGGAGTCAACTCCGTTATGGCCTTGAAACATGAGCTCCCAGCTTACACAGGTCCCTTATCAACAGTAGGCGACCAGGCAGCACCGACAGTAGAGAAACCAGAGTTCAAGCTAAGTTCGTTAGAAAAAACTCAGACTTCAGGAGCACCAGTTCAAATTGCCAAAGAAGACAAGAGATTGCCAGAAACTGGTGAGAAACAGTCAGAAACAGCTATTTTCTTGGCAAGTGTTGGACTAGCTCTATCTGCTATCTTTGTCGCAAAAAGTAAAAAAGAAATTAATTGACTTTGAAAAAAGAGATATTTCGTAGAGGGGCTTTGTCCCCTCTTTTTCTAGTATGAAGGAAGAGATTTATGTTTAAGATGCAAGGTCAATAAACTTTATAGTATAATAAATAGAGAGGAAAAAACGATGAAAGTGATTGATCAAGCCTTACTAGAAAAAGTCATTATTGAACGTTCTCGTACCAGTCATAAAGGAGACTATGGCCGTCTGCTCTTGCTAGGAGGAACCTATCCCTATGGGGGAGCTATCATCATGTCAGCCATTGCAGCTGTCAAAAGTGGGGCAGGTTTGGTGACTGTTGGCACGGATAAGGAGAATATTCCGGCTCTGCACAGTCATTTACCGGAGGCCATGGCATTTTCTCTTCAAGACCAGCAATTGTTAAAAGAACAGTTGGAAAAGGCAGAAGTTGTCTTGTTAGGTCCGGGTTTGCGAGAGGATGCATTCGGAGAAGAACTCGTAAAACGGGTCTGTGACAGCCTTAGAAAAGACCAGATTTTGATTGTAGACGGTGGTGCTTTGGGCATCTTAGCAAAAGCTCATTTGACATTCCCATCTAGTCAGCTCATCCTAACCCCCCACCAAAAGGAATGGGAAAGATTGTCTGGTATAGTTCTTGACCATCAAAATAAAGAGACGACTGCTAGTGCTCTTTCAGCGTTTCCTCAAGGGACGATTTTAGTTGAGAAAGGTCCAGCGACTCGTATCTGGCAAGCTGGGCAGCCTGAATATTATCAATTAGAAGTTGGAGGCCCCTACCAAGCAACTGGTGGAATGGGAGATACTTTGGCGGGGATGATTGCAGGTTTTGCAGGTCAGTTTCATCAAGTCAGTCTCTATGAGAGAGTGGTGGTAGCGACCTATCTTCATTCAGCTATCGCGCAAGAACTAGCTCAAGAAAACTATCTTGTCTTGCCAACAGAAATTAGCAAGCTACTTCCGAGAGCAATGAAAAAAATATCTAAAAAAGGCAGCTAATATCTTGGTTGTCTTTTTATGTTGATGTAGCTTTGTTGATAAGGCTTTCAAATACCTCAGAACCAGCGACCAACTGCTTAACTTGCGTGAAATTCTCACTTTTAAGGTCTTGATTTTTACTCAAGCTCGCAAGTGAAGCCAGATTGTTATCAAAGTTGAGGGGTGTCAAATCATGCTTTTTTTGATATAATTTTTAATGATGAATGCGAGAAATGATCGGTATGTGGTCGTTGATTTAGAGGCGACCAGCACCGGAAGCAAGGCAAAAATTATTCAAGTAGGCATTGTGGTGATTGAGAATGGTGACATCATCGATCAGTATGCGACCGATGTCAATCCCCACGAACCCTTGGATTCTCATATCAAAGAATTAACGGGTCTGACCGATCAGCGTTTGGCTGTGGCACCAGAGTTTTCTCAGGTGGCTGGAAAAATTTTTGAATTGGTTAAGGACGGTGTTTTTGTTGCGCACAATGTACAATTTGATGCCAACCTCCTTGCGGAATTTCTCTTTTTTGAAGGATATGAATTGCGCACACCGCGGGTGGATACAGTTGAGCTTGCCCAGGTTCTGTATCCTCAGTTTGAAAAGTATAACTTAGGTATCCTTTGTCAAGAGTTGGGCATTGAGCTGGAACATGCCCATACTGCCCTATCAGATGCTCAGGCAACAGCTGAACTCTTGCTTTACATGCGTCAAAAGCTTTTTGAGCTACCTAAAGGACTCTTAGAAAGCTTGTTAAACCTTGCGGAGAACCTTCTCTATGAAAGTTATCTGGTGATTGAGGAGGTCTATCAGCAACAATCTCTATTGTCTTCGCCAGACTTGATGGAACTTCATGGGCTTTTCCTCAGAAAGGAAAGCAAAGCTTTAGTCCCACGAAAGTTATCCAAAGACTTTGCTAAAAACATTTCTTTATTGGGGCTGGAGGAGCGTCCGCAACAGTTGGAATTTGCGGAGAAGGTTGAGCAATTATTGGAAGAACACCAGACATCCTTTATCCAAGCTCAAACGGGACTGGGCAAGACTTATGGTTATCTCCTCCCAGCTTTGAACTTGGAGAGTCAAGCAGGTATCTTAGTGAGTGTTCCGACCAAAATTCTTCAAAATCAAATCATGCAAGAAGAAGGTCAGCGCTTAAAAGAGGTCTTCCATTTGGAAATTCATAGTCTCAAGGGGCCTCAAAATTACTTGAAATTGGATGCTTTTCACCAAGTCCTCCATCGACCGGAGTCCAATCGCCTTTTCACACGTTTTAAAATGCAACTGCTCATCTGGCTAACAGAGACAGAGACAGGTGACTTGGATGAAATCGGGCAACTTTATCGCTATCAGCATTTTCTACCAGAACTAGTCCACGATGGCAAGCTTTCAAAGAAAAGTTTATTTGCTACAGAGGATTTTTGGAGGCGAGGGCAGGAAAAGGCCAAGACCAGTCGTGTTCTCTTGACCAATCATGCCTATCTGGTCACTCGTTTGGAAGACAATCCAGAGTTTGTCGACAATCGTTTGGTGATTTTGGATGAAGCTCAAAAAATGCTGCTAGCTCTCGAAAATCTAGCCCAGCAGGCTTATCGTCTTGAGGATCTTGTAACCCAGCTTGATAAGTCCTTGGAGACAGAGGAAGATTTGGTTCAGAAGCGCTTGCTTGAGAGTATCAGCTTTGAATGTCGTTACTTGATAGAGCAGTATCAGTCAGGTCTGAAGAATGGGAAGTGGTTGGATTCTCTTGAACAGTTGCGCCAACATTTTTCGGAGCTAGGTCTCCCAGAGTATCGAGAAATTGCAAACTTTTTCGCGTCGGACCGTGAATTTTGGCTTGCTACAGCAGAGAAATCAAGCAAGGATGTCTTGATTTGTTCAAGCAAAAAAGGCCGCTTTATACTAGCAGATTTATCGCCAGAAGATTGTAGGCTCCTAGGAGTATCGGCTACTCTCGAAATCAGCAATCGAGTTTCCCTAGCAGATTTATTGGGATTTCCAGATGCTCCGCTTGTTAGGCTTGATGTAGCAAAGCAGGAGCAACAAGAAGTCTTTCTAGTCGATGATTTTCCTCTTGTGACAGAAGTTTCGCCTGTTGACTATGCTAGTGAGGTGGCTTCTGTTATCCGAAGCTTACAAGCCTTTCAAGAACCCTTACTGGTCTTGTTTACCTCAAAAGAATTGTTGCTGGCAGTTTCAGACCTGCTCGACCAACCTCATCTGGCTCAGTACAAAAATGGGGAACCAAGCCAACTGAAAAAACGTTTTGAAAAAGGTGAACGCCAAATCTTGCTTGGAACAGGTAGTTTCTGGGAAGGGGTTGATTTTTCAACCCATCCTTGCGTGATCCAAGTGATTCCGAGATTACCTTTCCAAAATCCCCAAGAACCTTTAACCAAAAAATTAAACCAAGAACTGCGTCAAGAAGGGAAAAATCCCTTTTATGATTATCAGTTGCCGATGGCAATCATTCGGTTAAAACAAGCCTTGGGACGTACTGTTAGACGACCTGACCAAGGTTCGGTTGCTGTTATCTTAGACAGTCGTGTTGTCAGCAAGCGCTACGGCAAACAAATCGCTCAGGCCTTGTCAAAAGAAAGGGCTGTTCAGGTTCTTTCTAGAGGCCAGCTAGAGCCTGCTGTAGCTGATTTTCTCCAGACTCGTCGCAATAGAATGAAAGAAAAATCCAAGAAAGAGAAAAGGTAAAAAATATGAAACGTTCCTTCGACTCTCGAGTCGATTATAGCCTCCTCCTACCAGTGTTTTGTTTACTGGTGATTGGAGTAGTGGCTATCTATATAGCAGTTAGCCATGACTATCCAAATAATGTACTTCCGATTCTAGGTCAGCAAATCGCCTGGATTGCCCTAGGGCTTGTCATTGGATTTGTGGTCATGTTCTTCAATACCGAGTTTTTATGGAAGGTGACTCCCTACCTTTATGGCTTAGGTCTAGTCTTGATGGTCCTACCTCTTGTTTTCTACAATCCGAGTTTGGTAGCTTCTACAGGTGCCAAGAACTGGGTATCGATTGGTGGAACGACACTCTTTCAACCATCTGAGTTCATGAAGATTTCCTATATTTTGATATTGGCTCGAGCCATTGTACAATTTACTCAAAAACACAAGGAATGGCGACGGACTATTCCCTTGGATTTCCTATTGATTGGTTGGATGATTGCCTTTACTATCCCAGTGCTGGTCCTTTTAGCCCTACAAAGTGACTTGGGGACTGCCTTGGTCTTTGTAGCTATTTTTGCAGGCATGGTTCTCCTTTCAGGGGTTTCGTGGAAGATTATCATTCCTGTTTTTGCGACAGGAGTGACTGCAGTTGCAGGCTTCATGGCAATCTTTATAAGCAAGGATGGGCGTGCCTTCTTGCATCAGATTGGGATGCCAACTTACCAGATCAACCGTATTTTGGCTTGGCTCAATCCCTTTGATTTTGCGCAAACAACGACTTACCAACAGGCTCAGGGGCAAATTGCTATTGGGAGTGGTGGCTTGTTTGGACAAGGTTTCAATGTGTCCAATCTCCTTATTCCAGTACGTGAAAGTGATATGATTTTCACCGTAATTGCTGAAGATTTTGGCTTTATTGGTTCGGTCTTTGTGGTTGCCCTGTACTTGCTTCTTATTTACCGGATGTTGAAGATTACGCTCAGATCAAATAACCAGTTCTACACCTATATTTCAACTGGTTTTATCATGATGTTACTCTTCCATATTTTTGAAAATATCGGTGCCGTAACAGGCTTGTTACCGTTGACAGGGATTCCCTTGCCATTCATTTCGCAAGGTGGATCCGCAATTATTAGTAACCTCATCGGTGTCGGTCTCCTCTTGTCTATGAGTTACCAGACCAACCTAGCAGAAGAGAAAAGTGGAAAAGTTCCATTCAAACGAAAGAAAGTCGTCCTAAAACAAATCAAATAAGGAGGCCACTATGGCAAAAGTAGCAGTTATTTTAGCCCAGGGTTTTGAAGAAATTGAAGCCTTGACAGTAGTTGATGTCTTGCGTCGAGCAAACATTTCATGTGATATGGTAGGATTTGAAGAGCAGGTGACAGGATCGCATGGTATTCAGGTAAAAGCTGATCGTGTCTTTGATGGTGATTTATCCGACTATGACTTGGTAGTTCTTCCAGGTGGCATGCCTGGATCAGCTCACCTACGAGATAACCAAGCCCTCATTTCTGAAATTCAAGCCTTTAACCAAGAAGGAAAGAAGATTTCGGCTATCTGCGCAGCTCCAATCGCCCTCCATCAAGCAGGTGTTTTGAAAGACAAGTGCTTCACCTGTTATGACGGTGTTCAGGAGAACATTACTGACGGAACTTATCAAAAGCAAACAGTGGTTGTAGATGGTAATCTAACAACTAGCCGAGGACCGTCAACTGCCCTTGCCTTTGCCTATGAATTGGTGGAGCAGTTGGGAGGAGATGCCGAAAGTTTACGAGTCGGTATGCTCTATCGAGATGTCTTTGAAAATAAACAGTAAAACGAGGGTTAAACTCTCGTTTTTTACTTGGAAAAATCTAGGAAATCATCGCTTTTTTCATAAAAAAATGGTATAATGAAGGGTATGAAATATCACGACTACATATGGGATTTAGGTGGCACCCTATTGGATAATTATGAGACTTCTACAGCAGCCTTTGTAGAAACCTTAGCCCAATACGGAATAGAGCAAGAACACGACCGTGTTTACGAAGCCTTGAAGGTTTCGACAGCTTTTGCCATCGAGAAGTTTGCCCCAAACATCGAGGATTTTTTAGAAAACTACAAAGAAAATGAAGCGCGTGAGCTAGAGCACCCAGTCTTGTTTGAGGGAATTCCTGAGTTACTCAAAGACATCTCTGACAAGGGTGGTCGTCATTTTTTGGTTTCTCATCGAAATGACCAAGTGCTAGAACTTCTTGCCAAGACCCAGATAGCGAACTATTTCACCGAGGTGGTGACTGCCAGTTCTGGCTTTAAACGGAAACCAGATCCTGAGTCCATGATTTATTTACGTGATAAATATCATATTACATCTGGTTTGGTTATTGGTGACAGAAATATTGATGTAGAAGCAGGTAAAGCTGCTGGCTTAGATGCCTATCTTTTTAATAACGTTGCGACACTGAGACAAGCAATAGACATGTAAGAAAAGGGAAAAAATGACAGAAGAAATCAAAAATCAACAGGCACAGGATTATGATGCCAGCCAAATTCAAGTTTTGGAGGGGCTGGAAGCTGTTCGTATGCGTCCAGGTATGTATATTGGGTCGACTTCAAAAGAAGGTCTTCACCATCTAGTATGGGAAATTGTTGATAACTCAATTGACGAAGCCCTGGCTGGATTTGCCAGTCATATCCAAGTCTTTATTGAGCCAGATAATTCCATCACTGTTGTGGATGATGGTCGTGGAATTCCTGTTGACATTCAGGAAAAGACAGGACGTCCTGCTGTTGAGACAGTTTTTACGGTTCTTCATGCCGGAGGAAAATTCGGCGGTGGCGGATACAAGGTTTCGGGTGGTCTCCACGGGGTAGGTTCATCAGTCGTAAACGCTCTTTCAACGCAACTAGATGTTCATGTTCACAAAAACGGCAAAATTCATTACCAAGAATACCGTCGTGGTCATGTTGTTGCTGATCTTGAGGTCGTTGGAGATACAGATAAAACTGGAACAACAGTTCACTTCACACCAGATCCAGAGATTTTTACAGAAACGACGACTTTTGATTTTGACAAATTAAATAAACGTATTCAAGAGCTAGCCTTTTTGAACCGAGGACTTCGAATCTCAATAACAGATAAGCGTAAAGGTCTTGAACAGACTAAACATTACCACTATGAGGGTGGGATTGCTAGCTACGTTGAATATATCAACGAGAACAAGGATGTTATCTTTGATAAGCCAATCTACACTGACGGTGAGATGGATGATATCACAGTTGAAGTAGCCATGCAGTACACAACTGGTTACCACGAAAACGTCATGAGTTTCGCCAATAACATTCACACCCATGAAGGTGGTACGCATGAGCAAGGTTTCCGTACAGCGCTGACACGTGTTATCAATGATTATGCTCGCAAGAATAAGCTCCTAAAAGACAATGAAGACAACCTAACAGGGGAAGATGTCCGTGAAGGTCTGACTGCTGTGATCTCTGTCAAGCATCCAAATCCGCAGTTTGAAGGACAAACCAAGACTAAGCTGGGCAATAGTGAAGTAGTCAAGATTACCAATCGCCTCTTCAGCGATGCCTTCTCTGATTTTCTCATGGAAAATCCACAGATTGCCAAGCGCATTGTGGAAAAAGGGATTTTGGCAGCCAAGGCTCGTGTGGCTGCCAAGCGTGCGCGCGAAGTCACTCGCAAGAAATCTGGCTTGGAAATTTCTAATCTCCCAGGAAAACTAGCGGATTGTTCTTCAAATAACCCTGCGGAAACAGAACTCTTTATCGTTGAGGGAGACTCAGCTGGTGGGTCAGCTAAATCTGGTCGTAACCGTGAATTCCAAGCTATCCTTCCAATTCGTGGTAAGATCTTAAACGTTGAAAAGGCTAGCATGGATAAAATTCTTGCAAACGAAGAAATTCGGAGCCTTTTCACAGCCATGGGGACAGGATTTGGTGCAGAATTTGATGTTACTAAGGCTCGTTACCAAAAACTCGTTTTGATGACTGATGCCGATGTCGATGGAGCCCACATTCGAACCCTCTTGCTAACATTGATTTACCGCTACATGAAACCAATTCTAGAAGCTGGATATGTCTACATTGCTCAACCACCAATCTATGGGGTTAAAGTTGGAAGTGAGATCAAAGAATACATTCAACCTGGTGCAGATCAAGAAATTAAACTCCAAGAAGCCTTAGCACGTCACAGTGAAGGGCGTTCAAAACCAACCATCCAACGTTATAAAGGTCTGGGAGAAATGGATGACCACCAATTGTGGGAAACAACCATGGATCCAGAACATCGCTTGATGGCGCGTGTTTCGGTAGATGATGCAGCAGAAGCTGATAAAATCTTTGATATGTTGATGGGGGACCGAGTTGAACCTCGCCGTGAATTTATCGAAGAAAATGCCGTTTACAGTACCCTTGACGTCTAAAAAATGTGGGAAATAGTTCCCATGACCTAAAAAATATGATATAATCAATACGATTGTTTCTAGTATAAAAGGAGTTTGATATGTCTAATGGACAACTAATTTATCTAATGGTTGCGATTGCAGTCATTTTGATTCTAGCTTATGTAGCGGCAATCTTCCTACGTAAGCGTAATGTAAGTAGATTGACGGCCCTCGAAGAAAGAAAAGAAGAACTCTACAACCTTCCTGTAAATGATGAGGTTGAAGCGGTTAAAAACATGCATTTGATTGGTCAAAGTCAGGTAACCTTCCGTGAATGGAATCAAAAATGGGTTGATTTATCCCTTAACTCATTTGCTGATATTGAAAATAACCTGTTTGAGGCTGAAGGCTATAATAATTCTTTTCGCTTTTTCAAAGCGACTCACCAAATCGATCAAATCGAAAGTCAAATTGATTTAATTGAAGAAGACATTGCGGCGATTCGCAATGCGCTGTCAGAGCTTGAAAAACAAGAGTCTAAGAATAGCGGACGTGTTCTGCATGCTTTGGACTTATTTGAAAATCTGCAACATACCGTAGCAGAAAATTCGGAACAGTATGGTAAAGCCCTTCCTGAAATTGAGAAACAATTGGAAAATATCCAGTCAGAGTTTTCTCAATTTGTAACCTTGAACTCTTCAGGTGACCCAGTTGAAGCTGCAGCAATTCTTGATTCAACTGAAAATCATATTCTCGCTTTGACACATATCGTTGATCGTGTTCCATCTCTCGTGAAGACTTTGTCAACAGAACTTCCAGAACAATTGGAAGATTTGGAGGAAGGCTACCGTAAACTCTTGGATGCTAATTATCACTTTACTGAAACGGACATCGAGTCACGCTTCCAACTTTTACATGAATCCTTGAAAAATAATCAAGAAAACATCCGCCAGTTGGAATTGGATAATGCAGAGTATGAAAATACACAAATCCAAGAAGAGATTAATGCGCTCTACGATATCTTCACGCGTGAAATAGCTGCCCAAAAAGTCGTTGAAAGTCTCCTTTCAACGCTTCCAACCTACCTCAATCACTTGAAAGAAAATAATCAGGTTTTGGTTCAAGACCTTGAACGCTTGAATAAAACTTATCTTCTCCCAGAAAGTGATGGGAACCATGTCCGCCGTCTTCAAGCTGAATTGTCAGGGCTTGATACAGCGATCACAGAGGCAACTGAAGATCAGACAGAACCTACTCAAGCCTACTCTGTTTTAGAGGAGCAGCTTAGTTCACTTCAAAGTAATCTAAAAGACATTGAAGACGAACAAGTTTCTGTTAGTGAACGCCTAGCTCAAATCGAAAAAGATGACATCAATGCTCGTCAGAAAGCAAATGTCTATGTGAACCGTTTGCATACTATCAAACGTTACATGGAGAAGAGAAACTTGCCGGGTATTCCTCAAAGTTTCTTGAAACTTTTCTTTACTGTAAGCCATAACACAGAAGATCTGATGGCAGAGTTAGAACAAGCACAAGTTAATATTGAATCAGTTAAACGAATTCTTGAAATTGCGACTCATGACATGGAGGCTCTTGAAACAGAAACCTACAATATTGTTCAATACGCGACTTTGACGGAGCAACTCTTGCAGTATTCAAACCGTTACCGTTCATTTGATGAGCGTATCCAGCAAGCTTTCAATGAAGCACTTGAAATTTTTGAAAAAGAATTTGACTACAAGGCATCATTTGAGAAGATTTCTCAGGCCTTGGAAGTTGCAGAACCAGGAGTCACAAATCGCTTTGTTTCTTCTTATGAAAAAACACGTGAAGCGATTCGCTTCTAATACCTGAAAAGCTTAGATCATCTAGGCTTTTTATTATTTCTTTCAAAAATAGAAGAATATCGATTTATCATTGAAATTATAGTTCTGATTTGATATGATGGAGGTATGAAGAAAAATAGAGAGAAGCGTGTTTCCCACGATAAAAAGAGAAGTAGATTGCTTTCCCTTGTTGGAATCTTAGGTCTTGCTATGATCTGCCTAGGTAGCGTGATTGGTTACAAGGTTCTACAAAAGCAATCTTATGAACAAAAAATTGAAGCGCTAAAAAGCGAAAAAGATCAACAATTTAACGCAGATAGTCAGAAAGACCATTTCCGAAAAGGTCAAGCTGAAGTGATTGTCTACTACCCTCTTCAAGGAGAGGAAGTCATTGCATCTGTTAGAGAAAAGATCAACCAGGATATTAAGGAAAAGCTGGAAGATAAAGAAGATTTGGTTTTTTATTATACGGAGCAGTTGGATCCCGTCCTAAAGGGAGTTGTGGCTCGTAATATTAGTAAGCAAGTTTACGATTTGTCTGCAGCAAAGGTTGAAGAAAAAGAAAAGACTTCTTTAGGAAAAATTTTCTTGACAGAAGACGGCAAAACTTTTACTCTTAGTCAACTTTTCAAAGATGCAAGCAAGGCCAAGGAACTCTTGCTGAGTCAAATCAAATCAACCCTAGAAGATAAGAAACTTGACCAGACAAAAATGGATCAGGTCCTAAAAACCTTTACAGACCAAGATTTGTCGTCATGGAGCTTTGATTATAAAGATAGTCAACTCATCCTTTATCCTGCTGATCCAGGGGAGACTCTGGAGGAAATTGCTTTACCAATATCCAGTTTCTTTGATGTGTTGGAGTCCTCTTATCTATTAGAAAAGGATGCTGAGCTTTACCAAGCTTACTTTGCTCAGAAAAATAAAAAAGTTGTAGCCTTGACCTTTGATGATGGTCCAAATCCATCTACAACTACGCAAGCTTTGGATACATTAGCTAAGTACAATGTAAAGGCGACTTTCTTTGTACTTGGTAAAAACATTGCTGGCAATGAAGATCTTCTGAAACGAATGAAATCAGAAGGACATGTTGTGGGAAACCATAGCTGGGATCATCCCGTTCTTTCCAAATTGTCTCTTGAAGATGCTAAAAAACAAATCACGGATACGGAAGATGCCTTGACCAAGGTTTTAGGTTCGAGTTCTAAACTTATGCGACCTCCTTACGGAGCGATTACAGATGATATTCGTAATAGTCTGGATTTGAGTTTTATCATGTGGAATGTAGATAGTTTAGACTGGAAGAGCAAGAATGAATCTGCTATTTTAACAGAGATTCAGCATCAAGTTCGTAATGGATCGATTGTTCTTATGCATGATATTCATGGCGCTACAGTTAATGCTCTTCCAAAGATTATAGAATATCTAAAAGAGCAAGGTTATACATTTGTGACTATTCCGGAATTGCTCAATTCACGTCTAAAAGCTCACGAAATGTATTATGATCGTGATCAATGATTTTAAAATCTAAAGGAGTAAGTGTTCTGGTAATCAGGACTTTGTTCCTTTAGATTTTCTTCACATAGAAAGGAAAAACGATGAAATCTTATACCCTTAATAACGGAATTTCAATCCCAGTTTTAGGATTTGGGACCTGGAAAGCTGAAAATGGAGAAGTAGCATACCAAGCTGTTTTAGAAGCCTTGAAAGCTGGTTATCGTCATATCGATACTGCAGCTATCTACAAAAATGAGGAGAGTGTTGGTCGCGCTATTCGAGATAGCGGTATTCCTCGCCAAGAAATCTTTGTAACGACCAAACTCTGGAATACCAATCACAGCTATGAAGAAGCTCGCCAAGCTTTTGAGCAATCAATGGAAAAACTGGGCTTAGACTATCTAGATTTGTACCTTATCCATTGGCCAAATCCAAAACCACTAAGAGAAAACGACGAATGGAAAACTCGCAATGCTGAAGTCTGGAGAGCGATGGAGGATCTTTACAAAGAAGGCAAGATTCGTGCTATCGGAGTTAGTAATTTTCTCCCTCATCATCTGGATGCTTTGCTTGAGACAGCAAGAGTCATTCCAGCGGTTAATCAGGTGCGCTTAGCGCCAGGGGTTTATCAAGAGGAAGTAGTTGCCTGCTGTAGAGAGAAGGGAATTCTCCTAGAGGCATGGGGACCATTTGGGCAAGGGGAGTTGTTTGAACAGAAGGAAGTCCAAGAAATTGCTACTAAGCATGGGAAATCAGTGGCTCAAATTGCCTTGGCTTGGAGTTTGGCAGAAGAGTTTTTACCGTTACCTAAGTCAGTAACAGCCTCTCGCATCCAGAGCAATCTTGATTGTTTTGGGATTGAACTCAGCAAAGAAGAGCGAGAGGTCCTAAAGACTATCTCAGTGATTTCTGGCGCACCTCGTGTGGATGAGATGGATTTTTAGAAAGTAAGAAAAAGAATTGTAAATTTTCTCTCTTTCTGATATAATAATCAACAAGAAAGAAAGTCTTATGGCGTTCTTCAAGCGAGCTTGGGATAGTGGGAGCCAAGTAGGACAAGATAAGAAACTGGCGCTTTCTGTCGTATTTTTAAAAACAATGAAGTAATAAATTAGGGTGGAACCGCGTTTCTGACGCCCCTAGTCGCAAGGCTTGGGTGTTGAAATTCGGTTCTTTTTGAATTTCGTCTAATACCTAAGTAGAAAGGAGCATAATGCTTAAAGGATCTTGTTTATGCAAAGCAGTGACCTATACTTTAGATGAGGAATTGTCGGAATTAGTTTTTTGTCATTGCTCATTCTGTCGGAAAGCAACTGCGTCTGCCTATACAGTTAATGCCAAAGTTAGCAGTAAAAATCTGGTATTGTATGGAAAAGAACAGTTGGTTACCTACAGTTCATCTCCAGGGAAACAACGCTATTACTGCCAGAACTGTCACAGTCAAATCTTCACTGCTCAAGAAAATATACCAGAAGTCTGTGCTTTAAAATTAGGTACAATAGATGAATGCGATCAGAATTTACAAACTGTTCCTAAACGTCATATTTTTCAGGATCCAGCTTTTTCTTGGTTGCTTGATAAATAAATTTAAAAAGATAATATAAACTAAAGGAGTATTCAATGTCTAAGAAATTAACATTTCACTGCGTCAGTGGCAGAGACCTCCTTACAGTCGGGCTGCCCCACGTTCAGCACTAGGGTGCTGAGCTAGACGCAGTACTAACTCGTCTTGCCTCGTATGATCGACGAGGCAGACTCGTGTCGCAAGTAATTTATAAAAAAAGGAGTAAATAATGTCTAAAAAATTGACTTTCCAGGAAATCATCCTTACTTTGCAACAATTTTGGAATGACCAAGGTTGTATGCTTATGCAGGCTTATGATAATGAAAAAGGTGCGGGGACAATGAGTCCTTACACTTTCCTTCGTGCTATTGGGCCTGAGCCATGGAATGCGGCTTATGTAGAACCATCACGTCGTCCTGCTGACGGTCGTTACGGGGAAAACCCGAATCGTCTATACCAACACCACCAATTTCAAGTGGTTATGAAGCCTTCTCCATCAAATATCCAGGAACTTTACCTTGAGTCTTTGGAAAAATTGGGTATCAATCCATTGGAACATGATATCCGCTTCGTTGAAGATAACTGGGAAAATCCATCGACTGGATCTGCAGGTCTCGGTTGGGAAGTTTGGCTTGATGGGATGGAAATCACTCAGTTCACTTATTTCCAACAAGTTGGTGGATTGGCAACTGGCCCTGTAACTGCAGAAGTTACCTATGGTTTGGAACGTTTGGCTTCTTACATCCAAGAAGTTGACTCTGTCTATGATATCGAGTGGGCTGATGGTGTAAAATATGGAGAAATCTTTATCCAGCCTGAGTACGAGCATTCAAAATATTCATTTGAGATTTCAGATCAGGAAATGTTGCTTGAAAACTTTGATAAGTTTGAAAAAGAAGCTGGTCGTGCACTAGCAGAAGGCTTGGTTCACCCTGCTTATGACTATGTTCTCAAATGTTCACATACCTTTAACTTGCTTGACGCGCGTGGGGCCGTGTCCGTAACTGAGCGTGCAGGCTATATCGCTCGTATCCGTAACTTGGCCCGTGTCGTAGCCAAAACCTTTGTCGCAGAACGCAAACGCCTAGGTTATCCACTCTTGGATGAAGAAACAAGAGCTAAACTCTTAGCAGAAGACGCAGAATAGTGAGTAATACTGTGCTCTAAAATCGTTAGAGGCAAGTCGAAGACTTGCTAGAGGGATATGCACCACCGTACTGTTGTGTGGGGATTTTTGAAACCTTGGGTTCAAAAATCAGTCAGCTAAATCCACTTTGATGAGACTGTTGGAAATCTTGATTAATTTAGCATTAGATTTCCATACAGTCTCACAAAGTTAGTTAGCGACGTCCCCAGTACCTAAGGTGCATATCAAAAAAGATTGAAGAAAATGTAAAGGAAAAAACATGACAAAAAACTTATTAGTAGAACTCGGTCTTGAAGAGTTACCAGCCTACGTAGTAACTCCTAGTGAAAAACAACTAGGTGAAAAAATGGCAGCCTTCCTCAAGGAAAACCGCCTGTCTTTTGAAGCTATTCAAACCTTCTCAACACCACGTCGTTTGGCTGTTCGTGTGACTGGTCTTGCAGACAAACAGTCTGATTTGACAGAAGATTTCAAGGGTCCAGCAAAGAAAATCGCCTTGGATAGTGATGGAAACTTCACCAAAGCAGCTCAAGGATTTGTCCGTGGAAAAGGCTTGACAGTTGAAGATATTGAATTCCGTGAAATCAAGGGTGAAGAATACGTCTATGTCACCAAGGAAGAAGTGGGCCAACCAGTTGAAGCCATTGTTCCAGGTGTAGTAGACGTCTTGAAGTCACTGACATTTCCTGTCAGCATGCACTGGGCTAACAACACTTTTGAATATATCCGCCCTGTACACACTTTAACTGTTCTTTTAGATGAAGAAGAGTTTGATTTGGATTTCCTTGATATCAAGGGTGGTCGTGTGAGTCGTGGTCATCGTTTCTTGGGACAAGAAACCAAGATTCAGTCAGCATTGAGCTATGAAGAAGACCTTCGTGAACAGTTTGTAATCGTGGATCCTCGTGAACGTGAGCAAATGATTGTTGATCAAATCAAAGCAATCGAAGCTGAACATGGTGTACGTATCGAAATTGATGCTGACTTGCTGAACGAAGTCTTGAACTTGGTTGAATACCCAACGGCCTTTATGGGAGGTTTTGATGCTAAATACCTTGAAGTTCCAGAAGAAGTCTTAGTGACTTCGATGAAGGAGCATCAACGTTACTTTGTTGTTCGTGATCAAGATGGTAAGCTCTTGCCAAACTTCATTTCAGTCCGTAACGGAAATGCAGAGTATTTGGAAAATGTCATCAAGGGTAATGAAAAAGTCTTAGTTGCCCGCTTGGAAGACGGTGAATTCTTCTGGCGTGAAGACCAAAAATTGGTCATTTCAGATCTTGTTGAAAAATTGAACCATGTGACCTTCCACGAAAAGATTGGTTCTCTTCGTGAACACATGATTCGTACGGGGCAGATTGCCATTCTCTTGGCAGAAAAAGCTGGTTTGTCAGTGGATGAAACAGTTGACCTAGCGCGTGCAGCAGCCATTTACAAGTTTGACTTGTTGACGGGTATGGTTGGTGAGTTTGATGAACTCCAAGGAATTATGGGTGAGAAATATGCTCTTCTTGCTGGAGAAACTCCAGCAGTTGCGGCTGCTATTCGTGAACACTACATGCCTACATCAGCTGACGGAGCTCTTCCAGAGAGCAAGGTTGGAGCCATTCTAGCCATTGCAGACAAATTGGATACGATTTTGAGTTTCTTCTCAGTAGGTTTGATTCCATCAGGTTCTAACGACCCTTATGCCCTTCGTCGTGCGACACAAGGTGTGGTTCGTATCTTGGATGCCTTTGGTTGGCATATTGCTATGGATGAGCTGATTGATAGCCTTTATACTTTGAAATTCGACAGCTTGACTTATGAAAATAAAGCAGAGGTCATGGACTTTATCAAGGCTCGTGTTGATAAGATGATGGGTTCTACTCCAAAAGATATCAAGGAAGCAGTCCTTGCAAGTTCGAACTTTGTCGTGGCGGATATGTTGGAAGTAGCAAGTGCTCTTGCCGAAGCAAGCAAGGAAGAAAACTTCAAACCGTCTGTCGAATCTCTCTCTCGTGCTTTTAATTTGGCTGAGAAAGCGGAAGGATCTGAAACAGTTGACCCTGCTCTCTTTGAAAATGAAGAAGAGAAAGCCTTGGCGGAAGCCGTAGAATCACTTATTTTGTCAGGGACTGCAAGTCAGCAATTAGAACAACTCTTTGCGCTTAGCCCAATTATTGATGCTTTCTTTGAAAATACCATGGTAATGGCTGAAGACCAGGCTGTCCGGCAAAATCGTTTGGCTATCTTGTCGCAATTAACCAAGAAAGCAGCTAAACTTGCACGTTTCAACCAAATCAATACCAAATAAAATCTGGTAAACGGATTAAATCTTATCATAAAGGAGAGAAACATGGATCCTAAAAAAATTGATCGCATTAACGAGCTTGCCAAAAAGAAAAAAACAGAAGGCTTAACTTCTGCTGAAAAAGTGGAACAAGCTAAACTTCGTGAGGAGTACATCGAAGGTTATCGTCGTTCTGTTCGTCACCACATCGAGGGAATCAAAATTGTGGACGAGGAAGGCAATGACGTCACACCAGAAAAACTACGTCAGGTACAACGTGAAAAAGGTTTGCACGGCCGTAGTATAGATGATCCTAACTCATAAAATGAAAGGGGGTGTAGATGATTTACATTCCCCTTTTTTTGTTGCAATAAAAAAGAAGGAGCCAAATGGCTCCTTTTGGTTTCTTAGTTGCTTGCGCCAGATGTAGCGTCAGCGTCACCACCGTGGCCTCCAGCATCACCTGAATCAGAAGCGCCAGAAGTAGCATCGGCGTCTCCATGACCTCCAGCTGCAGGAGCAAATGGTCCGCTACCACCCACCAAACGTTGACCAGTCTCTTTTAGGTACCAGTCAAGCCATGGTTGGAAGTTAAAGACAATTTCATTGATTCCAGCGTATGATCCATCAGGATAGTACATTGCTTGGTAGTTGTGGGTGTTGATGACACCTGCAGGAGAACCTGGAACGATCGTACGGACGTATTCTTGGTTTCCGTTGCGAAGTGTTCCGATAACCCACTCTACATTCTTCATACGTGCTGGTGGAAGAGAACCATGGACAGTCGACATACGGCTACCTGATTGAGGTGGTACACGTTTAGCAAACATGGTGTCTGGATCTTGGTGAGCGTTGTTATAGTAGAGGAATTGGTTGTTGTCGTCAGCGTATGTCAATTCAAATGGCATAGCTTTCAAGAACATATCAATTTGGTTAACTGTCAGGATACCGTGGTCCAATTTGACATAGGTATCACCAGAAACAGCACCAGTGATTGCTGCAACTTTTTCTACCCATTCTGGATCGTCAGGATCAACTTCTGTAATGGTTGTAGCAATTGGTTTTCCACAATCCAAGTCTTCTGGTTCGATTGGTTTTGGTTTTTTCAATTTCGAAACGACTCCTACGTATTTTACAAAGTTATCTAAGCAAGTTTCAAGGAATTTAACAGTTCCTTCGTTGGTGATGTTTCCATTGTTATCAAAAGCTTCCTTAGCTTTACCAAGAAGGAATTCGTTACCTGGAAGCGTGTAGGCATTGACACCTGGAGCATCAAGGATTTTACGAAGGTGAACTTGGGCACGTGATGTTCCTTGGTCGTAGTATGATGCTCCCACAATCATGACAGGCTTGTTTTCAAATGGATGAACTTCGTATGAAAGCCATTCGAGTACAGATTTGAGTGAAGCTGAGATAGTGTGGTTGTGCTCAGGAGTGGCGATAATGACACCATCAGCACGTGTAATTTTGTTATACAAGAAGCGTAATTGGAAACTTTCGTCCCATTTTTCGTCTTGGTTAAACATTGGAACTTCATCGATTTCAAGGACTTCTAATTCAAATTTGAATTTGAAATTGCGACGAATAAATTCCAAGAGTTTGCGGTTATATGATTGATCGTAGTTTGATCCAACAAGTCCAACAAATTTCATTCTTTCGGTCTCCTATCTTACAAATTTTCCCAGTCAAATTCTTCAGCATCTTTGCGAAGCAATTCTTGTGCATTGCGCAATTTTTCAGTAATCTTCACAAAGATACGGAAGTCATCAAAGATGGCATCCAATTTCTTGATGACATCAAGGTCAACCAAGTCGCCACTTGGGTTAAATGCTTGAAGAGAGTGTGAGAGCAAGAATTCATCTGGAAGAACATTTGCCTTGATTTCAGGAGCATTCAAGATTTGACGAAGTTGCAATTGGGCACGAGATGAACCAAGAGTGCCATATGAAGCACCAGTAATCATGATTGGTTTGTTCAAAAGTGGGTAGATACCGTAAGATAGCCAAGCAAGAGCGCTCATCAAAACTGCAGGGATAGAGTGGTCGTACTCAGGAGTACCGATAATCACACCATCAGATGCTTCAATTTTAGCAGCAATCTCAAGAATTTCAGCTGGAAGTTGCTTATCTGCTGGTTTGTTGAAAACAGGGATGTCCTTGATTTCAACGAGTTCAATTTCAGCTTTATCCGCAAAGTGTTTTTGCATGTATTGGAGCAATTGGCGGTTTGTAGAACGTTTAGAGTTCGTTCCAACAATGGCAATAAGTTTTAGCATGAGATTTCCTTTCTCTTTTTACATAATACAATTTTGAAGGCCTGAAGAACAAGCAAGGCGTCCCTCTTTGTCGATGAGGATGGCTTCAATCCCATCTATACTTTCGACTTGCCAGAGGATAGAAGCACTTCGTTCTCCGAAAAGGCGTGTTGTCCATATCTCACCATCAACGGATTTATCAGAGACAATCGTTAGGCTAGCAAGATCGGTTTCGACAGGAAAGCCTGTCTCACTATCAAAGATATGGTGATAGTCTTTTCCATCTACTGTCAGGTGGCGTTCATAAATACCTGAAGTGACAACGGATTTGTTAGAAGCAGGGATAGTTAGGAGATGATTGCCACGCGGATTTCGCGGATCTTGAATACCAATCTGCCAGGCATTCCCTTCTTTGGTTTGATTGTTCCCGATGGTGAGGATATTTCCTCCGAGATTGATCAAGGCAGAGGTGACACCGTGCTCTTTCAAATACTGAGCAACCTTATCTGCACTATAGCCCTTGGCTAAACAACCTAAATCAAGCTTCATTCCTTTCTTCTCTAAAAAGACAGTAGAGCTAGTCGGATCCAACTTGATAAAATGTGGGTCAACTAGAGGCAAGACAGCTTCGATTTCGTTTAACTCTGGAAGCCGTGCATCTGCAAATCCGATTCGCCAGGTTTGAATCAAGGGACCAATACTGATATTGAGATGGCTAGAGGGAGCTAGGCTATGCTCTAGTCCAAGAGCAATCAGTTCAAATAGATCAGGATGAACCTTAACAGGCGCGATTCCAGCCTGGTAGTTGATTTCCATCAGTTCGGATTCTTGACTGTTGGCGTTGAAGCGGTATTCGAGCTCCTTGAGCAAATCAAAGGCTCCTTGAAGTAGGCAATCAGCCCGTTCATCTACTAATGAAATCGTGATAGTTGTTCCCATTAGCCGTTCAGAACGTGAACGAAGAGGCAAGCTACCAACTCCTTTCTTCTTGTAGGAAATCATTCAAGATAAGTTAGATTAATAGAAAATTTAACCCCTTACATTTTCTTTCCATGTATCTAGCATACCATAAAGTCAGCGTTTTCACAAATAAATTTTAACAAAAGTCAAGAAATATGCTTAAAAATTGGAAGGAAATGAAACAAATAATATAGCAAAGAATAATTTTTTCTGAAAAAAAGAGAATTCCAAGCAAATACCTTGTAAACGCTAACAGTAAATGATATACTAGGAGGGTAAATTAAATTTTAAAGGTGGAATTATTCTATGAGTAAAATCGTTGTAGTTGGTGCTAACCACGCTGGTACAGCTTGTATTAATACGATGTTGGACAACTTCGGACATGAGAACGAAATCGTAGTATTTGACCAAAACTCAAATATTTCATTCCTTGGTTGTGGAATGGCGCTTTGGATTGGGGAACAAATTGATGGCCCAGAAGGTCTCTTCTACTCTGATAAAGAAAAATTGGAAGCAAAAGGTGCTAAAGTGTACATGAACTCACCAGTTCTTTCAATTGACTACGATAACAAAGTTGTGACAGCAGAAGTTGAAGGTAAAGAACACAAAGAGTCTTATGATAAATTGATCTTTGCAACTGGTTCAACTCCAATCTTGCCTCCAATCGAAGGTGTTGAAATCGTTAAGGGCAACCGCGAATTCAAAGCAACTCTTGAAAATGTACAATTTGTTAAATTGTACCAAAACGCTGAAGAAGTTATTGAAAAACTTGAAGACAAGAGCAAACACCTTGAGCGCATTGCCGTTGTTGGTGGTGGTTACATCGGTGTAGAACTTGCCGAAGCTTTCGAGCGCCTTGGAAAAGAAGTGATTCTTGTTGACATCGTAGATACTGTCTTGAACGGATACTACGACAAAGACTTCACTCAAATGATGGCGAAGAACTTGGAAGACCACAATATCCGCTTGGCTCTTGGTCAAACAGTTAAAGCAATCCAAGGTGATGGTAAAGTGGAACGCTTGGTAACAGACAAAGAAACATTTGATGTTGACATGGTTGTTCTTGCAGTTGGTTTCCGTCCTAACACAGCTCTTGCTGACGGTAAGATTGAACTCTTCCGCAACGGTGCCTTCCTTGTAGACAAGAAACAAGAAACTTCAATCCCAGGCGTTTACGCTGTAGGTGACTGTGCGACTGTTTATGACAATGCTCGTAAAGACACTAGCTACATCGCTCTTGCATCTAACGCTGTACGTACTGGTATCGTTGGTGCTTATAACGCTTGTGGACATGAATTGGAAGGAATCGGAGTTCAAGGATCAAACGGTATTTCAATCTACGGTCTTCACATGGTTTCAACTGGTTTGACCCTTGAAAAAGCCAAAGCTGCAGGCTATAATGCAACTGAAACAGGCTTTAACGATCTTCAAAAACCAGAATTTATCAAACATGACAACCACGAAGTTGCCATCAAGATTGTCTTTGACAAAGATAGCCGCGAAATCCTTGGTGCACAAATGGTGTCACATGATGCTGCTATCAGTATGGGAATCCACATGTTCTCACTTGCGATCCAAGAGCATGTGACGATTGATAAATTGGCATTGACGGACCTATTCTTCTTGCCACACTTTAACAAACCATACAACTACATTACAATGGCTGCACTTACAGCTGAAAAATAGAAATGGATGAACTATCTGGCCTTAACTGAAGGTCAGGTAGTTTTTTTGTCAATCTGTACCCAGACAAATATTATTTTTCTATCTTGTACTTCACTCTGTTCTGACTTAAAATGAAATGGTAGCTACCAATACAAATGATGAGGAAAAAGAAATGACTGAAAATCGTTATGAACTAAATAAAAACTTGGCACAGATGCTCAAAGGTGGGGTTATCATGGACGTTCAGAACCCTGAACAGGCTCGTATCGCAGAGGCTGCTGGTGCGGCAGCTGTTATGGCCTTGGAGCGAATTCCAGCTGATATTCGTGCAGCTGGTGGGGTTTCCCGTATGAGTGATCCAAAGATGATTAAGGAAATCCAAGAAGCGGTCAGCATTCCAGTGATGGCCAAGGTTAGAATCGGGCATTTTGTTGAAGCTCAGATTTTAGAGGCTATTGAGATTGACTATATCGATGAGAGTGAAGTGCTGTCTCCAGCTGATGACCGTTTCCATGTGGATAAGAAGGAATTCCAAGTTCCTTTTGTCTGTGGGGCCAAGGACTTGGGTGAAGCCTTGCGTCGTATCGCTGAGGGTGCTTCCATGATTCGGACAAAAGGAGAACCCGGTACAGGTGACATCGTTCAAGCCGTTCGCCATATGCGTATGATGAATCAGGAAATTCGTCGCATTCAAAATCTACGCGAAGATGAACTTTATGTGGCTGCTAAGGACTTGCAAGTCCCTGTAGAATTGGTCCAATACGTCCATGAACACGGAAAATTACCAGTTGTAAACTTTGCAGCTGGAGGTGTTGCAACACCAGCAGATGCTGCGCTGATGATGCAATTGGGGGCAGAGGGCGTCTTTGTCGGTTCAGGTATTTTTAAGTCAGGAGATCCTGTGAAACGAGCAAGTGCTATTGTTAAGGCCGTAACCAACTACAAAAATCCTCAAATTCTGGCTCAAATTTCTGAAGACCTAGGGGAAGCCATGGTTGGTATCAATGAGAATGAAATCCAAATTCTCATGGCAGAGCGAGGAAAATAGATGAAAATCGGAATATTAGCCTTGCAAGGTGCCTTTGCAGAACATGCAAAAGTGCTAGATAAATTAGGAGTCGAGAGTGTTGAAATCAGAAATCTAGAGGATTTTCAGCAACATCAGAGTGACTTGTCCGGTTTGATATTACCTGGCGGTGAGTCTACAACTATGGGCAAGCTCTTGCGTGACCAGCAGATGTTGATTCCTCTAAGAGAAGCTATTCTCAATGGCTTACCAGTCTTTGGAACCTGTGCGGGCTTGATTTTGCTGGCTAAGGAAATCACTTCTCAGAAAGAAAGTCACCTAGCGACTATGGACATAGTAGCTGAGCGCAATGCTTATGGACGTCAACTAGGAAGTTTCTATACAGAAGCAGAATGTAAGGGAGTTGGCAAAATTCCCATGACTTTTATTCGTGGACCGATTATCAGCAGTCTTGGAGAGGGTGTAGAAGTTTTAGCAACAGTTGATGATCAAATCGTTGCAGCCCAAGAAAAAAATATGCTGGTAACTTCTTTTCATCCAGAATTGACAGATGATGTTGGCTTGCACAAGTACTTTATCAATATGTGTAAAGAAAAAAGTTGAGAAAAGATTCTCAACTTTTTTACATGTAATAAACAATCGCGATATATTGAAGTGCAGATGCTGCTAGGATAAAGAGATGCCAAATCATGTGGAAATAAGGTTTTTTCTTAGCGTAAAATCCAGCTCCAACTGTATAACAGAGTCCGCCAGTTACCATGAGACTCCAGAAAATTGGCGTTGTTTGACTGATAATGGCAGGAATGATAGCCAGAACCAACCAGCCCATAATCAGGTAAAGAGCAAGGCTGAATTTCTCATTAACCTTTTTAGCAAAGATTTTATAGAGGATGCCAAAGATGGTCGTTCCCCACTGAATGGCAATGATCAGATAGCCAAACCAGTTATTCATCAAAGTCAAGACGACCGGCGTATAAGAGCCTGCGATAGCCACATAAATCATAGAATGGTCGATGATTCGCAAGACGTATTTGTGGGTCGAACCATAGGCCATAGAGTGGTAAATGGTTGACGAGAGGAACATGAGAAAGAGACTGATAACAAAGATTGAAACACCAAAAGATGATAAAAATCCGTGTGCTTCATAACTATAGGTGGATGAAATAGGGAGTAGGATGAGCATGATAACGGCACCCACAGCATGGGTCACACTATTAGCAATTTCCTCTCCAAAACTGAGCTTTTTACTGAGTTTTAGACTGGTATTCATTGGATTTCCTCCTCTTCTTTGCTAAGGATTAAGTCTAGAGTTTGATGATAGAGTTTAACCGTTTGACAGCTGGTTTGGATAATAGAATTTTCTGGATCAATCCCATGGTTCATGTAGTCCACAAAAGCATCGTAGAGCTGGTCTGAGCTCGCTTGAGCTTGTAGAGTATTGAGGGTCTGAGCGATTTCTTGGATCGAAAAGACAGACTTGAGAGTAGTGATGGCAATCAACCGGGCAATCTGTTTGCGTTGGTATTTTTTCTTGTCTGGCTTTGTCAGGTAACCATGTTTGACATAGTTATTGACCATGGATGCTGTTAGTCCCTTGTCCTTATCTGGAGAGATAGGGGCACAGACTTGATTGACATAAAGTAAAACCTGATCCAGATAGAGGTCAATGTTTGGAATGTCTTCCCATTTTGGGTAGGAAAAGTTAGAATTCATTTCCAACTCCTTTTTATCTAGTTTTGATAACTAGATTATAAAATAATAGAAAACAAAAGTCAAGTTTCAACTGCTTGTAGAAAGCTTTAAATTATGCTATGATGAGAGAAACTAGTTAGAAATGAGGGGAAAAGATGGAGATTCGTTTAGCTTTTCCAAACGAAGTAGATGCGATTATGCAGGTGATGGAGGATGCAAAAAAGTGCTTAGCCAAGTCTGGTAGCGACCAGTGGCAAAATGGCTATCCAAATGCCGACATCATTATTGATGATATCATCTCAGGTCAAGCCTATGTAGCCTTGGAAGAGGGAGAACTGCTAGCCTATGCTGCTGTGACCAAGAGCTCAGAGAAAGCCTATGAAGCCATTTATGAAGGAAGTTGGCAGGGGGGAGAGTCAGAATATCTGGTCTTTCACCGTATCGCTGTGGCAGCAGATGTCCAAGGACAAGGTGTTGCTCAGACTTTCCTAGAAGGCTTGATTGAAGGTTTTGATTATCTAGATTTTCGTTCAGATACGCATGCAGAAAACAAGGTCATGCAGCATATTTTTGAAAAGCTAGGCTTCCAGCAGGTCGGTAAGGTTCCAGTTGACGGGGAACGTTTGGCCTATCAGAAATTAAAAAAATGAAGCAGAAAAAGTACGCAAAAATGCTCTACCCGTCGCCCATTGGAACCTTATCCTTAGTTGCTGACGAGCAATATCTGTATGGAATTTGGGTACAGAACCAAACTCATTTTGAGAGGGGATTAGGAGACGAAACGATAGAAGAAGTTGCTAGCCATCCTGTATTAGAGCAAGTTATTTCCTATTTAGATACTTATTTTAAGGGAAGTGTTCAAGATTTATCTGACTTACCTTTGGCTCCTATTGGAACAGATTTTGAAAAGCGAGTATGGACATACTTACAGAGCATTCCTTATGGTCAAACAGTAACTTACGGACAAATAGCTCAAGACCTGCAAGTGGGTTCTGCCCAAGCGATTGGCGGAGCAGTGGGGCGTAATCCTTGGTCCATCCTCGTACCCTGTCATCGTGTGCTGGGATCAGGCAATCGCTTGACAGGCTATGCATCTGGAGTCGAAAAGAAAGCCTGGCTCTTGCAACATGAAGGTGCAGCATTTCAAGAAAATAAAAAATAGAAAGAAAAGAAGATGTTAGAATTTATCGAATACCCAAAATGTTCAACTTGTAAGAAAGCAAAAAATGAATTGGATAAACTTGGACTGGAATACCAAAATATCCACATCGTAGAAGAAACACCAAGTGAAGACGTGATTTTGAACTGGTTGGAAACTTCTGGTTTTGAAGTGAAACAATTTTTCAATACTAGCGGGATCAAATACCGCGAACTGGGCTTGAAAGATAAGGTGGGAAGTTTGTCAAAACAAGAAGCAGCCAAGCTTCTAGCGAGTGATGGTATGTTATTGAAACGTCCAATTTTGGTGGAGAATGGTGCTGTTAAACAAATCGGCTATAGAAAAACCTATGACAACTTAGGTTTGAGATAGTTTTTATTTATCTCCTTGATAGGTAAAATATATAGCCTCCCTGTTTCAAAGTGTGATAAACTAGAAGATAGACAAAGTCTGATCAGCCCGTAGCAAATAATTTGTTTGCGAGCAGAAGTATGATAGAATGAATCATTATCAGGAGAGGATGTTTTTATGACTGTTACAACATTTTTAGCATCAGATTGGTACCAAAGTTTGATGCAACTCATTCCGGATGGTAAGCTCTTTAGTTTGCGTTCGGTCTTTGATGGAATTCCAAGGATTGTCCAACAACTGCCTACAACCTTGATGTTGACGCTTGGAGGTGCGATTTTTGGCTTGGTGCTGGCCTTGGTTTTCGCCATTGTTAAAATCAATCGTGTTAAGATTCTATATCCCTTGCAGGCTTTTTTCGTCAGCTTCTTAAAAGGTACCCCAATCCTAGTTCAACTTATGTTGACTTACTACGGGATTCCACTTGCTCTGAAAGCACTCAATCAACAATGGGGCACTGGTTTCAATATCAATGCGATTCCAGCAGCGCTTTTTGCGATTGTGGCCTTTGCTTTTAATGAGGCGGCTTATGCAAGTGAAACGATTCGTGCAGCCATCCTTTCTGTTAACCCAGGTGAAATTGAGGCGGCGCGTAGTCTGGGTATGACTCGTGCTCAAGTTTATCGTCGCGTGATTATTCCAAATGCGGCCGTTGTGGCGACTCCAACCTTGATTAACTCCCTTATCGGTTTGACCAAAGGAACTTCTCTAGCCTTTAGTGCGGGTGTTGTGGAGGTCTTTGCCCAGGCTCAGATTTTGGGTGGAGCCGATTATCGTTATTTTGAGCGCTTTATCTCCGTAGCCCTTGTTTATTGGGTAGTCAATATCGGAATTGAGAGCCTAGGTCGCTTTATCGAGAAGAAAATGGCTATTTCTGCACCCGATACAGTGCAAACAGATGTGAAAGGGGACCTTCGTTAATGATTAAGATTTCGAATTTAAGTAAATCCTTTTCAGGCCAGACTGTCTTGGATCATCTGGACTTGGATATCCAAAAAGGGGAAGTCGTAGCCTTGATTGGCTCATCTGGAGCTGGGAAATCAACCTTTCTTCGTAGTTTGAACTACCTTGAAACTCCAGATAGTGGAACGATTCAGATTGACAATTTTAAAGTTGATTTTTCTCAGATTAGCCAAGAAGAAATCCTAACCCTTCGTCGCAAGTTATCCATGGTTTTCCAACAGTTTAATTTGTTTGAACGCCGAACAGCTCTTGACAATGTTAAGGAAGGTTTGGTTGTTGTTAAAAAATTATCGGACGAGGAAGCAACAAAAATCGCTAAGGAAGAGTTGGCCAAGGTTGGTCTTTCTGACCGTGAAAACCATTACCCTCGCCACTTATCAGGTGGACAGAAGCAACGGGTTGCCCTTGCGCGTGCGCTTGCTATGAAACCAGATGTCTTGCTCTTGGACGAGCCCACTTCAGCCCTTGACCCAGAGTTGGTCGGTGAAGTAGAAAAGTCTATTGCAGACGCTGCCAAGTCAGGTCAGACCATGATCTTGGTTAGTCACGATATGTCTTTTGTAGCCCAAGTGGCAGATAAGATTTTGTTCCTAGATAAGGGGAAAATCATCGAGTCAGGTACTCCGGATGAAATCATCAATCATCCGAAAGAAGAACGGACAAAAGAATTCTTCGCTAGTTACAAACGGACTTATATTTGATATAATAGTAAAAGGAAAACTCAGTTAGTTGGACTAGCTGAGTTTACTCTTTAAAAAAGATAGAAACGAGAGAGATCATGCTACTGCATTTATTTTCTTTGTATTTCGAGAGTTTGATCTTAACGACCATCCTTGTCGTGATTTTTCTAGGGATTTGGATTGGATTGAGAGCCATGTCTGGTGTGGACAAGACAGCCAAAGCTCGCCAAGCTCATCTCTATGATATGATTATGATTGGAGTTTTGGTCGTTCCGGTGTTATCCTTTGCCGTCATGAGTTTGCTCTTGGTTTTCAAGGCATAATCCTTGCGTGACTAGCAAGAATGAGTTAGAATAAAGATAGTTACAACAAGAAAGAAGGAATCGAAATGTACGATACGATTATTATCGGTGCTGGACCTGCGGGAATGACCGCTGCCTTATATGCCGCTCGCAGCAATCTGAAAGTGGCTTTGATTGAAGGTGGTCTGCCAGGTGGGCAAATGAATAACACATCTGATATTGAAAACTATCCAGGTTATGCTAACATTAGTGGACCTGAATTGGCTGAAAAAATGTTTGAACCACTTGAAAACCTTGGAGTGGAGCATCTTTATGGCTATGTTGAAAATATTGAAGACCAAGGTGACTATAAGAAGGTAATCACTGATGATCAAGTTTACGAAACCCGTACTGTCATCGTGGCAACTGGATCAAAACACCGCCTCTTAGGGGTTCCCGGAGAAGAAGAATTGAACAGTCGTGGTGTTTCTTACTGTGCAGTCTGTGATGGAGCTTTCTTCCGTGACCAAGACTTGCTCGTAGTTGGTGGTGGAGATTCAGCGGTAGAAGAAGCTCTGTTCTTGACTCGCTTTGCTAAGACTGTCACTATTGTTCACCGTCGCGACCAACTTCGTGCTCAAAAGGTTTTGCAAGACCGTGCCTTTGCTAATGAGAAAGTCAACTTTATCTGGGACTCTGTTGTCAAGGAAATTAAAGGTGAAAACCGAGTAGAGTCAGTTGTATTTGAAAATGTGAAAACGGGTAAGGTGACAGAGCAAGCTTTTGGTGGTGTCTTTATCTATGTTGGTTTGGATCCTGTTAGCGATTTTGTTAAAGAATTGAATATTCAAGACCAGGCAGGCTGGATTGTGACAGACAACCACATGAAGACTGCCGTTGACGGTATCTTTGCGGTTGGAGATGTTCGTCAGAAAGATCTTCGCCAAGTAACAACAGCAGTTGGAGATGGGGCTATCGCTGGTCAAGAAGCCTACAAGTTTATCACAGAACATAGTTAATACACTTCGAAAATCAAATTCAAACCACGTCAGCTTCGCCTTGCCGTACTCAAGTACTGTCTACAGCTAGCTTCCTAGTTTGCTCTTTGATTTTCATTGAGTATAATCATAAAAAAGTTTCCAATCAAGTGATTGGAAACTTTTTTATAGTCTATTTCGGAAAACTTCGTACATGAGAATGGCTGCAGCGACACTGGCATTGAGACTTTGAACATGCCCATTCATCGGAATGGTAATCATTTCATCGACCTGTTTTTTGATGTTGCTAGAGATGCCTTTTCCTTCATTTCCGATGATGAGTGCAATTTTCCCTTTTGTATTCCACTTGTGGCAAGGGGTACCGTTCATATCCGTTCCAAAGGTCCAGAAGCCTTCATCCTTGAGTTTGTCTAGGGTTTGACTGAGGTTGGTCACTCGGGCAATTGGTACATGCTCGATAGCACCTGTGGCCGTTTTGGCAACGACAGGAGTCACTCCGACAGCACGGTGCTTGGGAATGATGACGCCTGAAACATTGGTCGCATCGGCTGTTCGCAAGATAGAACCTAGATTATGGGGATCAGTTAACCCGTCCAGAATCAATAGCAAAGGATTTTCTTCTTGGCGTGTTTTGGCAAGGATGTGATCTAGCTCGCTATAGGCAAATTCGGACACTCGTAGAACAAAACCTTGGTGGACAGCGCCTTCGGTCATTTCAGAGAGGGATTTTTTTGAAGTCCAAGAGATGGACACCTTTTTCTCAGTAGCCAGTTCCTTGACTTTCTCAACATTCTTACCTCGAAGATCTTCTTGGAGGTAGAGTTTATTTCCAGTGTTTGCAAGGAGGGCTTCTGTAACGGCGTGGACGCCATAGACAATATCATTTGTTTTCATGCCTCTATTATAACACAAAACCCCGTCTTGCAACGGGATTTTCTTTATTCGAGGATGAGGAGTCCATCTTTGACGGCAAATGGATCTTTCTCATTGATACGATCGTAAAACATGATTCCGTTTAGGTGATCAATTTCATGTTGGACAACTATGGAGTTGTAACCTTTGAGCTTGATACGGTGTTTTTCGCCGTCCTTGTCAAAGTAATCAACAGTGACACGGGCATGACGAACTACATAGCCTGGCACGTTACGGTCGACAGATAGGCAACCTTCTCCTTCACCAAGAGCAGCGTCCTGAACAGAGTGGGATACGATTTTTGGATTGTACATAATGGCTTGTAAGTCGTAGGCTTCCTGAGGAGTTTCACCTTCTTCAACAATATTTGGGACCAAGACGGCAATAACGCGTTTTGAGATATCCAGCTGGGGTGCGGCAAGTCCAACACCACCACGCAGCCCCATTTTCTCAGCCATAACAGGATCTTGGGAATGTTTAAGGAATTGCATCATCTTTTCGCCAAGGATGATTTCTTGATCAGATAATGGGAAAGTAGCTTCCTCGGCAACTGCGCGAAGAGTTGGGTTCCCCTCACGGATAATATCTTTCATATCAATTAAATGAGCAGCTTTTGTAATACGTTCTATAGCAGACATTTTCTCTCCTTTCATTACCTCTACATGATAACACAAAATAGGCGAGAAAGAAAGTCGCAGAAGTTCCTAAAAAATAATATAATAAACGATATTCCCCTTTTGTCTGTGGTATAATAAAAGAAAAGACTTGCATCAAAAAGTAAGGGGGGATAAAGATGGAAAAGCGACAAGATAGGCGGTCTCATGATTCTCTTTATGGGGTGTGGAGAACTAGTGTTGATTTCTTTCGGAATTATAAATCTTGGACGAATGCCCAGTTTATTACGGTGTTGCTACTTGCAGTTGCCTTATCCATGGGGGGGAATTTATTAGTTCGAGCAGTACAAGGTAACAAGGGAACAAGTTCTAACAGTCAGACTACGACGTCTAGTCAGTCCAAGGAAAATCAATCTGGTGAAACGACAGCCCGTATCATGGCAAATGGAGACCTTCTCTACCATATTCCCATCTACCGAACAGCTCTTAAAGAAGATGGAACCTATGATTTCCATGAAAATTTTGAGTATGTGAAACCATGGCTCAAGCGAGCAGATTTAGTGCTTGGTGATTTTGAAGGAACGGTGAACAAAGACCACTACTTGGCAGGTTATCCTCTCTTTAATGCACCTGGAGAAGTCATGGATGCTATCAAGGATGCAGGCTACCAAGTTCTAGACTTGGCTCACAACCACATCTTGGATTCTCAAATTGAGGGAGTGGTTTCAACGGCTCAAGCTATTGAAAAGGCTGGAATGACACCCATCGGAGTCTACACGCATGAATCCCGTGACAAAGCTCCACTAGTCATAAAGGAAGTCAATGGTATCAAGGTAGCTCTCCTGGCCTATTCCTACGGTTTTAATGGCATTGAGCAGTATATCTCTCAAGAGGATTATAATCGCTATCTTTCTGATCTGAATGAAGATAAGATGAAGGCAGAAATCGAGCGTGCAGAGAAAGAAGCGGATATCACTGTTGTTATGCCTCAGATGGGCGTAGAGTACCAGTTGGAACCAACTGATGAACAAAAAACTCTCTATCACAAGATGGTGGACTGGGGAGCTGATATTATCTTTGGAGGGCACCCTCACGTCGTTGAACCTGCTGAAACGGTTGAAAAAGATGGCGACAAAAAACTGATCATCTACTCCATGGGGAATTTCCTCTCAAACCAGCGTATTGAAACCATGCAAGACGAGGAAAATGCCAAGTGGACAGAGCGCGGTGTTCTCATGGATGTGACCATTAAGAAAAAAGATGGCAAGACTAGGATTGAAACGGCCAAAGCGCATCCTACTTGGGTCAATCGAACTCCCAAAGGGATCTATTCTCCAGAAGGCTATCCGCTCTTCCTCTATCAAACCTATATCCTAGAGGACTTCATTGAGGGGGGCAGTCACCGTGACAAGTTGGATGAGGCGACCAAGGAACGAATTGATACAGCTTATAAAGAAATGAATGAACATGTAGGGTTGAAGTGGTAGGCACTCACCCTAAAGGAGACGAGATGACGATTAAATTGATTGCAACAGATATGGATGGAACCTTGCTAGACCCGAGGGGGCAGCTAGATCTGCCCCGCTTGGAAAAGATTTTAGATCAGCTAGATCAAAAGGATATCCGTTTTGTCATTGCGACGGGGAATGAAGTTCACCGTATGAGGCAATTACTAGAACACTTGGCGAGTAGAGTAGTTCTAGTAGTTGCCAATGGGGCGCGTATATTTGAAAATAATAAACTGATTCAAGCACAGACCTGGGATGATGCTATGGTTGACAAGGCTCTCCTTCATTTTAAAGGGAGGGAGTGTCGAGATCAGTTCGTCGTTACCAGTATGAATGGGAGTTTTGTCAAGGAAGGAACGGTTTTTACAGACCTGGAAAAATTTATGACTCCAGAGATGATTGAAAAACTTTACCAAAGGACAAATTTTGTGGATGAGCTAAACTCAGACCTCTTTGGAGGAGTTCTAAAGATGAGCATGGTCGTTGGTGAAGAACGTTCTGGTTCAGTTTTGCAGGAAATCAATGATCTCTTTGATGGTCGTGTAAGGGCTGTTTCTAGCGGTTATGGCTGTATTGATATCCTGCAAGCTGGTGTTCACAAGGCTTGGGGATTGGAAGAATTACTCAAGCGCTGGAATTTGAAATCTGAACAAATCATGGCTTTCGGTGATAGCGAAAATGATGTCGAGATGCTAGAACTGGCTGGAATTGCCTATGCTATGGAAAATGCAGATGATGAGGCTAAGACAGTTGCGACTGCTCTAGCGCCAGCTAACAGCCAGGGGGGTGTTTATCAGGTCCTAGAAAATTGGTTAGAGAAAGAGGGATAAGGTGGCAGTACAGTTATTAGAAAATTGGCTCCTAAAAGAGCAGGCAAAGATTCAAACCAAGTATCGCGAACTCAATCGGATTTCTCTTTTAGAACCGGATATGATTTTTATTGGCGATTCGATTGTAGAATACTACCCTTTGCAAGAGTTGTTTGGGACTGCAAAGACGATTGTCAATCGTGGCATCCGAGGCTACCAGACGAGACTGTTACTAGAGAATTTGGATGCCCATCTTTATGGTGATGCTGTGGATCAAATTGTTCTCTTAATTGGGACAAATGATATCGGAAAAGATGTCCCCATGAATGAAACCTTGGATAATCTTGAGCGAGTTATCCAATCAATTGCCCGAGATTATCCGTTGTCACAAATAAAGCTCCTTTCTATTCTGCCAGTCAATGAGGGAGAGAAATACAAGCAGACAGTTTATATCCGAACCAATGAAAAGATTAGAGAATGGAATCAAGCCTATGAGGCTCTAACATCCGCCTATATGCAGGTAGATTTTGTGCCTGTTTATGATAGTTTGATAGATTCAGAAGGACAGCTTCAATCAGCCTATACAACGGATGGTCTCCATCTAAGTGTAGCCGGTTATCAAGTCCTATCGGAAGCCTTAAAAGAGTATCTTTTCTAAAGAGGTGGCTTGATTTTGCATTTTTGATTTAGATAAGGTATAATGGTTTTACTGTCTTTTGGGGTCGTTACGGATTCGACAGGCATTATGAGGCATATTTTGCAACCCGTGTGGCGACGTAAACGCTCAGTTAAATATAACTGCAAAAAATAACACTTCTTACGCTCTAGCTGCCTAAAAACCAGCAGGCGTGACCCGATTTGGATTGCTCGTGTTCAATGACAGGTCTTATGATTAGCGAGATACGATCAAGCCTTGTCTAGTGGTTTGATAAGAGATTAATAGACTCGCAGTTGCTAGGCTTGAGTTATGTGTCGAGGGACTGTTAAAACAATACATAACCTATGGTTGTAGACAAATATGTTGGCAGGTGTTTGGACGTGGGTTCGACTCCCACCGGCTCCATTATTCCTTTGCATTCTTTCGCATTCCTTGGTAAAACGTTGTTAAATCAACGTTTTTTGTTTTTGCCTTTTGTATTCCTTGGTATTCTTTTGCTAAAAAAGGATATAACAAAGGATACAACATTTTTGTCGTATCCTAGAAATCTATATCCTTTTGTTTTATGAAATCATATAGTGTTTGTATTATTTGATTTTTAAATGCTTGCGATAAAAAAACTGCATTGAGGTGCAGTTTTTCTTTTTTCTACGGAAGACATGGGATTCGAACCCACGCACGCTGTTACACGCCTACCGCGTTTCCAACACGGCCTCTTAAGCCTCTTGAGTAATCTTCCAATGCTTACTCAAATAGTCTACCATAAAGCCACTTATCTTGCAATAAAAATTTTGGAAATAAGAAAAATGAAAGAAATTGAAAGAAAGTGACAAAAAAATGCTTGACTTTGGTAGAAAATGTGCTAGAATGAATAGTGTAAACGATAACAGGAGGTGATTTGGTGTTAAAAACTGAGCGGAAGCAACTGATTTTAGAGGAGTTAAATCAACATCATGTAGTTTCCCTAGAAAAATTGGTTAGTCTATTAGAAACATCAGAATCGACAGTACGAAGAGATTTGGACGAGTTGGAGGCGGAAAACAAGCTTCGCCGTGTGCATGGTGGAGCAGAATTGCCCCATTCCTTGCAGGAAGAAGAAACCATCCAAGAAAAATCTGTCAAAAACCTTCAAGAAAAGAAACTGCTGGCTCAGAAAGCAGCCTCTCTTATCAAGGAACAAGATGTTATCTTTATCGATGCTGGAACGACAACTGCTTTTTTAATCAAGGAATTGATTAATAAGAACATCACAGTTGTGACCAACTCCATTCATCATGCGGTTCAGTTGGTTGAAAAACAGATTCCAACTGTCATGGTTGGAGGAAGTGTCAAGATGGCAACAGATGCTTGTATCGGTGGTGTTGCTCTTAACCAAATCAATCAATTGCACTTTGACCGTGCCTTTATCGGGATGAATGGTGTAGACGATGGTTATTATACAACTCCCGATATGGAGGAAGGAGCTGTGAAACGTGCTATTTTAGAGAATGCCAAACAAACCTATGTCTTAGTTGATTCATCAAAAATTGGACAAACTTGCTTTGCCAAGGTAGCACCACTTAAACGCGCTATTGTCATCACAAGTCAAGGGCATGAGCTCTTACAGGCAATTAAGGAAAAAACGGAGGTAATAGAAGTATGATTTATACAGTCACACTCAATCCATCCATAGACTATATCGTGCGCTTGGACCAAGTCCAAGTTGGCAGTGTTAATCGTATGGACAGTGATGATAAGTTTGCTGGTGGGAAAGGAATCAATGTCAGTCGTGTCTTGAAACGCTTGGGTATTCCTAATACTGCGACTGGATTTATCGGAGGTTTTACTGGTAAATTTATCACAGATACTCTGGTAGAGGAAGAAATCGAAACTCGTTTTGTCCAAGTAGCAGAAGATACTCGCATCAATGTCAAGATTAAAGCAGACCAAGAAACAGAAATCAACGGGACTGGTCCAAATGTGGAACCGGCTCAGCTAGAAGAATTGAAAGCTATTCTTTCAAGTCTGACAGCAGATGATACGGTTGTGTTTGCGGGTTCGAGTGCTAAGAACCTAGGCAATGTTATCTATAAGGATCTGATTGCCTTGACGCGCCAGACTGGTGCACAAGTGGTTTGTGACTTTGAAGGACAGACCTTGATTGATAGTTTGGACTACCAGCCTCTTTTGGTTAAACCAAATAATCACGAACTTGGAGCTATCTTTGGAGTGAAACTGGAAAGTTTGGACGAAATCGAGAAATATGCTCGAGAATTGCTGACTAAAGGTGCTCAAAACGTCATTATCTCTATGGCAGGTGATGGTGCTCTTCTTGTCACATCTGAGGGAGCTTACTTCGCCAAACCGATTAAGGGAACTGTGAAAAATTCAGTCGGAGCTGGCGATTCTATGGTTGCCGGATTTACAGGTGAATTTGTCAAATCAAAAGACGCAGTAGAGGCCTTCAAATGGGGAGTGGCTTGTGGGACAGCAACTACTTTCTCTGATGACTTGGCAACTGCAGCATTTATAAAAGAAACTTATGAAAAAGTTGAGGTAGAAAAACGATGAAAATTCAAGACCTATTGAGAAAAGATGTCATGTTGCTGGATTTGCAGGCAACTGAAAAAACAGCCGTCATCGAAGAGATGATTAAAAGCCTGGTAGATCACGATTATGTGACGGATTTTGAAACATTTAAAGAAGGAATTTTAGCGCGTGAAGCTCTAACTTCCACTGGTTTGGGTGACGGAATTGCTATGCCCCACAGTAAAAACTCTGCTGTCAAAGAAGCAACGGTTCTCTTTGCTAAGTCAAACAAGGGTGTTGACTATGAGAGCTTGGATGGGCAACCAACTGACCTCTTCTTCATGATTGCAGCTCCAGAAGGTGCCGATGATACTCACTTGGCTGCCTTGGCAGAATTGTCTCAATACTTGATGAAAGACGGTTTTGCAGACAAACTTCGTCAAGTGACATCAGCTGATCAAGTTATTGAACTTTTTGACCAAGCTTCAGAAAAAGCTGAGGAACCTGTTCAAGCACCTGCCAATGAATCTGGCGACTTTATCGTAGCTGTTACAGCTTGTACGACAGGTATTGCCCACACTTACATGGCCCAAGAAGCCCTTCAAAAAGTAGCTGCTGAAATGGGTGTTGGGATCAAGGTCGAAACCAACGGTGCCAGCGGTGTTGGGAACCAATTGACTGCAGAGGACATCCGCAAGGCTAAAGCTGTTATCATCGCAGCAGACAAGGCTGTTGAGATGGATCGTTTCGATGGAAAACCTTTGGTTAACCGTCCAGTTGCAGACGGTATCCGTAAGACTGAAGAATTGATCAACTTGGCTCTTTCAGGAGATGCTGAAGTTTATCGTGCCGCTAATGGGGCCAAAGCTGCAACAGCATCTAATGAAAAACAAAGCCTTGGTGGTGCCTTCTACAAACACTTGATGAGTGGTGTATCTCAAATGTTGCCATTCGTTATCGGTGGTGGTATCATGATTGCCCTTGCTTTCTTGATCGACGGTGCTTTGGGTGTGCCTCAAGATAGTCTTGGCAATCTCGGATCCTACCATGAGCTAGCTTCTATGTTTATGAAAATTGGTGGTGCAGCCTTTGGTTTGATGCTTCCAGTTTTTGCAGGATACGTAGCCTACTCTATCGCTGAAAAACCAGGTTTGGTTGCAGGTTTTGTGGCTGGTGCTATTGCCAAAGAAGGTTTTGCCTTTGGTAAAATTCCTTATGCTGCAGGTGGAGAAGCAACTTCAACTCTTGCAGGTGTCTCATCTGGTTTCCTAGGTGCCCTTGTTGGTGGGTTTATCGCAGGTGCTTTAGTTCTTGCTATCAAGAAATACGTTAAAGTTCCTCGTTCACTTGAAGGTGCTAAGTCTATCCTTCTCTTGCCACTTCTTGGAACAATCTTGACAGGATTTGTCATGCTAGCTGTTAACATTCCAATGGCAGCAATCAACACTGCTATGAATGACTTCCTAGGTGGTCTTGGAGGAGGTTCAGCTGTCCTTCTTGGTATTGTTCTTGGTGGAATGATGGCTGTCGACATGGGTGGACCTGTTAATAAAGCAGCTTATGTCTTTGGTACAGGTACGCTTGCAGCGACTGTTTCTTCAGGTGGTTCTGTAGCTATGGCGGCAGTTATGGCTGGAGGAATGGTGCCACCACTTGCCATCTTTGTCGCAACCCTTCTCTTTAAAGATAAATTTACCAAAGAAGAACGCAACTCTGGTTTGACAAACATCATCATGGGCTTGTCATTCATCACTGAGGGAGCAATCCCATTTGGTGCAGCCGACCCAGCTCGTGCGATTCCAAGCTTCATCCTTGGTTCGGCAGTAGCAGGCGGACTCGTTGGTCTTGCAGGTATCAAACTCATGGCGCCACACGGAGGAATCTTCGTCATCGCCCTTACTTCAAATGCCCTTCTTTACCTAGTCTTTGTTTTGATTGGAGCAATCGTAAGCGGTGTGGTTTATGGTTACCTACGCAAACCACAAGCATAAAAAAGTATCAAAATAGAAAGATTGTACCCTTTGGTGCAATCTTTTTCTCTGTTCGAAATGGCTGTGAAATATGTTATAATAGAAGAATGGCAAACAAGAATACTACAAAAACAAGACGGAGACCGTCTAAAGCAGAACTTGAAAGAAAACAGGCTATTCAGAGGATGTTGATTTCCTTAGGAATTGCCTTATTGTTGATTATTGCAGCCCTTAAACTCGGTGCAGCGGGTGTCACACTTTACAATCTCATTCGACTGGTGGTCGGAAGTTTGGCCTATGTGGCCATTGGTGCTCTTCTCATTTATCTTTTTCTATTTAAATGGATACGCAAGAAAGAGGGACTTCTGTCAGGATTTCTTTGTATCTTCGCTGGCTTGCTTTTGATTTTTGAGGCCTACTTGGTATGGAAATATGGCTTGGAGCAGTCAGTTCTAAAAGGGACCCTGTCTCAGGTTATGACGGACCTGACTGGTATCCGGGTGACTAGCTTCGCTGGTGGAGGCTTGCTTGGTGTTGGACTCTACATCCCCATAGCCTTTCTTTTTTCAAATATCGGGTCGTACTTTATTGGAGTTCTCTTGATTCTAGTTGGGGCACTCTTGGTTAGTCCTTGGTCTATTTATGATGTTGCAACCTTTATTGGAGCTCGGTTCAGATCCTTCATGGAAAAACAGGAACAGAGAAAACAAGAACGCTTTATCAAGAGAGAAGAAGCGAAGGCTCGTCAAGAAGCTGAAGAAGCTGCCAGAATTCAGAGAGAACAAGAAGAGCAGGATGCGCTGCCGCTTCCTCCTGTAGATCCTGAAACGGGAGAAATCTTATCAGAGGTACCAGACTACGATTTCCACCCAATTCCTGAGGAAGAATGGATCGAGCCGGAGATTATCCTCCCTCAAGCTGATTTTGACGTTCCAGATGTGGAAGAAGACTTTGAGGATGAAGAGGTGCAGGTTGATTTTTCTGCCAAGGAAGCCCTCGAATACAAGCTACCAAGCTTGCAACTCTTTGCGCCAGATAAACCCAAAGATCAGTCCAAGGAAAAGAAGATTGTTCGAGAAAATATCAAAATCCTAGAAGAAACCTTTGCTAGTTTTGGTATCAAGGTGACGGTTGAACGAGCTGAAATTGGACCATCAGTAACCAAGTATGAAGTCAAGCCAGCAGTTGGTGTACGGGTTAACCGCATTTCCAATCTGGCAGACGACTTAGCGCTGGCTTTAGCAGCCAAGGATGTTCGGATTGAGGCTCCAATACCTGGTAAATCCCTAGTCGGAATTGAGGTTCCTAACTCTGAGATTGCGACCGTTTCCTTCCGTGAGCTCTGGGAACAGTCTCAGACTAAACCAGAGAATCTCCTCGAAATTCCTCTAGGTAAGGCGGTCAATGGAACTGCTCGCACCTTTGACCTTTCTAAGATGCCCCACCTACTTGTTGCAGGTTCGACGGGATCTGGTAAGTCAGTCGCAGTTAATGGTATCATTGCTAGCATTTTGATGAAGGCAAGACCCGACCAGGTCAAGTTTATGATGGTGGATCCTAAGATGGTTGAGTTATCGGTTTACAACGACATTCCTCACCTCTTGATTCCAGTTGTGACCAATCCACGCAAGGCCAGCAAGGCTTTGCAAAAGGTTGTCGATGAGATGGAAAACCGTTATGAACTCTTTGCTAAGGTTGGTGTGCGAAATATCGCTGGCTACAATGCCAAGGTCGAGGAATTTAATAGCCAATCTGAGTATAAACAAGTACCGCTTCCTTTGATTGTTGTCATTGTAGATGAGTTGGCTGACCTCATGATGGTGGCCAGCAAGGAAGTGGAAGATGCTATTATCCGACTTGGACAGAAGGCGCGTGCTGCTGGTATCCACATGATTCTCGCAACGCAACGCCCATCAGTCGATGTTATCTCTGGTCTTATCAAGGCCAATGTCCCATCTCGTGTGGCTTTTGCAGTTTCATCAGGTACAGATTCACGCACCATCTTGGATGAAAATGGAGCTGAAAAATTGCTTGGTCGAGGAGATATGCTCTTTAAACCAATTGATGAAAATCACCCAGTCCGTCTGCAAGGATCCTTTATCTCAGATGATGATGTTGAGCGCATTGTAAACTTCATCAAGGCTCAGGCTGATGCGGACTATGATGAGAGTTTTGACCCAGGTGAGGTTTCTGAAAATGAAGGAGAATTTTCAGATGGTGAAGCTGGTGGCGATCCGCTCTTTGAGGAAGCCAAGGCTCTGGTTATTGAGACGCAGAAAGCCAGTGCTTCCATGATTCAACGTCGTTTGTCAGTTGGATTTAACCGTGCGACCCGCCTGATGGAAGAACTTGAGATGGCAGGTGTTATCGGTCCAGCTGAAGGAACCAAACCGCGAAAAGTATTGCAACAATAAAAAATAGCTTCTTTCCAAGTTTGGAAGGAAGCTATTTTAGTGACTACTGGTTCGTTTTAGTTTCAGAACTCGTCGTATTTGACTGTGTTCCGTTATCGCTTGTTTCTTTGTTTGTAGGAGCTGTAGAAGAGTCCTGAGTTGTTGTTTTCTTATCTTCTTTTTGCTCTTCTTTTTTATTGGATTGAGAAGTTTCTTCTTGCGGGGTATTTTCTTTAGTAGAAGTGTTGTCCTTGTTAGGTGTAGTATTTTCCTGAGGCGATTCCTTTTGGATTTCTTTGACAACAGTTGTTTGAGTTGTCGTCGGCTCTTTTTTATTGTTTTTATTATTATCCATAGCGTTCATAATGGTGATACTAGCGGTGATCAGACCAAGGATACTACCGATGGTAGCAATCGTTTTTTGAAAGACAGTGAATCCCTTTTTGATGTGTTCTGTTTTTGGTTTTGAAGTTCTACGATAGTTAGACATGATACTCTCCTTTGATTATGATTTATTATACCTCATTTCTTTAAAAAAATCTTAAAAAAAGAGAAACTTCCCTTTCTTGTCGTAAGCTTCGTTTCATGATAAAATAGAAGGAGTGATTTTAGAAAGCGTGAGAAAACATGATCTACTTTGATAATTCGGCGACAACCAAGCCCTATCCTGAAGCTCTTGAGACCTATATGCAGGTCGCTTCAAAAATTGTAGGAAATCCATCCAGTCTCCATCGTTTGGGAGATCAGGCAACACGAATTTTAGATGCTTCCCGTCAGCAAATTGCAGATTTGATTGGGAAGAAGAGTGATGAAATCTTCTTTACCTCTGGTGGAACAGAAGGGGATAACTGGGTCATCAAGGGTGTGGCCTTTGAAAAAGCCCAGTTTGGCAAGCACATCATCGTATCAGCAATTGAACATCCAGCAGTCAAGGAATCAGCCCTCTGGCTGAAAAGTCAAGGTTTTGATGTGGATTTTGCTCCAGTTGATGAGAAAGGATTTGTAGATGTTGAGGCTCTAGCGAATTTGATACGACCTGATACGACGCTTGTTTCAGTCATGGCTGTGAACAATGAAATCGGCTCTATCCAGCCCATTGAAGCTATTTCAAAACTTTTGGCAGACAAGCCGACCATTTCCTTCCATGTTGATGCGGTTCAGGCACTTGCTAAGATTCCGACTGAAAAATATCTGACAGATCGAGTGGATTTTGCGACCTTTTCGAGTCATAAATTTCATGGTGTCAGAGGTGTTGGCTTTGTCTATATCAAGTCTGGTAAGAAAATTACGCCTCTCTTAACAGGTGGTGGTCAAGAGCACGATTATCGCTCAACAACTGAAAATGTGGCAGGAATTGCCGCAACAGCCAAGGCTCTCCGTTTATCTATGGAAAAATTATATATCTTTGCTAGTAAGACAGGGCAGATGAGATCAGTCATTCGCCAAGCGCTTTTGGCTTATCCAGATATTTTTATCTTTTCAGACGAGGAAGACTTTGCCCCTCATATCCTGACTTTTGGAATTAAGGGTGTTCGTGGAGAAGTCATCGTTCACGCCTTTGAAGACTATGATATTTTCATCTCCACAACCTCTGCTTGTTCATCCAAGGCTGGAAAACCTGCGGGGAGCTTGCTTGCTATGGGAGTGGACAAAGATAAGGCCCAGTCAGCTGTTCGCCTAAGCCTAGACCTGGAAAATGATATGAGTCAGGTCGAGCAGTTCTTGACCAAGCTAAAATTAATTTACAATCAAACTAGAAAAGTAAGATAGGAGCATTTATGCAGTATTCAGAAATTATGATTCGCTACGGAGAGTTGTCAACCAAGGGCAAAAACCGCATGCGTTTCATCAATAAACTTCGCAATAACATTTCGGACGTTTTGTCCATCTATCCCCAAGTAAAAGTAACCGCTGATCGCGACCGTGCTCACGCTTATCTCAATGGAGCCGACTATACAGCGGTTGCAGAATCACTTAAACAAGTCTTTGGAATTCAAAACTTTTCTCCCGTTTATAAGGTCGAAAAATCTGTTGCGACGCTTAAGTCTGCCGTGCAAGAGATTATGCAGGACATCTACAAGGAAGGGATGACCTTTAAAATTTCTAGCAAGCGTAGCGACCACAACTTTGAACTCGACAGTCGTGAACTCAACCAAACACTTGGTGGAGCAGTATTCGAAGCTATTCCAAATGTCCAAGCTCAAATGAAAAATCCCGATATCAATCTTCAGGTGGAGATTCGTGAGGAGGCAGCCTATCTTTCCTATGAAACTATTCGTGGAGCAGGTGGCTTGCCTGTGGGGACTTCTGGTAAGGGCATGCTCATGTTGTCAGGGGGGATTGACTCGCCTGTAGCAGGTTATCTAGCCCTTAAACGTGGAGTAGATATTGAGGCCGTTCACTTTGCCAGCCCACCTTACACTAGTCCAGGTGCTCTCAAAAAAGCCCAAGATTTGACCCGTAAATTGACCAAGTTTGGTGGCAATATCCAGTTTATCGAAGTGCCTTTCACTGAGATTCAAGAGGAAATCAAGGCCAAGGCGCCAGAAGCCTACCTCATGACCTTGACACGTCGTTTTATGATGCGGATTACTGACCGTATCCGTGAGGTGAGAAAGGGTCTGGTTATCATCAATGGCGAAAGTCTAGGTCAAGTAGCGAGCCAGACCTTGGAAAGTATGCAGGCTATCAACGCTGTGACCAATACTCCCATCATCCGCCCTGTGGTTACAATGGACAAGTTGGAAATTATTGACATCGCGCAGGAAATCGATACCTTTGAAATTTCAATCCAGCCTTTTGAAGATTGCTGTACTATTTTTGCGCCTGATCGTCCTAAGACCAATCCTAAGATAGAGAATGCTGAGAAGTATGAAAAATGGATGGATGTTGAAGGTTTGGTTGAGCGAGCAGTGGCTGGTATCATGATTACTGAGATTACACCTCAAGCTGAAAAAGATGCTGTCGATGAGTTAATTGACAACCTCCTCTAATCAGAAAATCCAGAAGAATTCAGAATATTAAATGAGAAAAGTTAGTTATTTATCCTTAAAATGGACAATTACTGACTTTTTTTCTATTTTTATGGTATAATGAGATAAAATTTTGAATATAGAGAGTTTTCTGACAATGAATCATTCCTACTTTTATTTAAAAATGAAAGAACATAAACTCAAGGTTCCTTATACTGGAAAAGAGCGTCGTGTACGTGTGCTCCTGCCAAAGGACTACGAGAAAGACACAGACCGTTTTTACCCTGTTGTTTACTTTCATGATGGGCAAAATGTCTTTTACAGCAAGGAGTCTTATATCGGCCACTCTTGGAAGATTATTCCAGCCATTAAACGAAATCCTGACATCAGTCGCATGATTGTTGTTGCCATAGATAATGACGGCATGGGGCGGATGCATGAGTATGCGGCTTGGAAGTTTCAAGAATCTCCTATTCCGGGCCAGCAGTTTGGTGGTAAGGGTGTGGAGTATGCCGAGTTTGTCATGGAGGTGGTCAAGCCTTTTATCGATGAAACCTATCGTACCAAAGCTGATCGCCAGCACACGGCTATGATTGGTTCGTCACTAGGAGGCAATATTACTCAGTTTATCGGACTGGAATACCAAGATCGAGTTGGTTGCCTAGGTGTCTTTTCATCTGCCAACTGGCTTCACCAAGAAGCCTTTAACCGCTATATCGAGCGCAAGAAATTGTCGCCTGAACAGCGCATTTTTATCTATGTAGGGACAGAAGAAGCAGACGATACGGACAAGACCTTGATGGCTGGCAATATCAAGCAAGCCTATATCGACTCGTCGCTTCGTTATTACCGTGATTTGATTGCAGGTGGAGTAGGCTTGGATAATCTTGTCTTGAAAGTTCAGTCTGGTGCTATCCATAGTGAAATACCTTGGTCGGAAAATTTGCCAGACTGTCTCCGATTTTTTGCGGAGAAATGGTAAGTTAGGAAAGGAGAAAGCCAATGCATATTGAAAACCTCAGCCACTGGAGTGGCAATCTTAATCGTGAAATGTACCTCAACCGTTATGGACATGCTGGGATTCCAGTTGTTGTTTTTGCTTCATCTGGAGGTAGTCACAACGAATATTATGATTTTGGCATGATTGACGCCTGTGCTTCCTTTATCGAGGAAGGGCGCGTCCAGTTCTTTACGCTATCCAGTGTGGATAGTGAGAGCTGGTTGGCCACTTGGAAAAATGGTCATGACCAGGCGGAGATGCATCGTTCCTACGAACGCTATGTGATTGAGGAGGCCATTCCTTTTATCAAGCATAAGACAGGTTGGTTTGATGGCATGATGACGACAGGTTGCTCGATGGGGGCCTATCATGCACTCAATTTCTTTCTCCAGCATCCAGATGTCTTTACCAAGGTGATTGCCCTCAGCGGTGTTTATGACGCACGTTTCTTCGTTGGCGATTACTACAATGACGATGCTATTTACCAAAACTCGCCAGTTGATTATATTTGGAATCAGAATGACGGCTGGTTTATCGATCGTTACCGTCAGGCAGAAATCGTCGTCTGTACGGGTCTCGGTGCTTGGGAACAAGATGGTCTGCCATCCTTCTACAAGCTCAAAGAAGCCTTTGACCAGAAACAAATTCCAGCCTGGTTTGCTGAATGGGGGCACGATGTTGCCCACGACTGGGAATGGTGGCGTAAACAAATGCCCTATTTTCTTGGACACCTGTATCTATAAAAGGAGTTGCCTATGAATTACCTTGTTATTTCTCCCTACTATCCGCAAAACTTCCAACAGTTTACAATCGAGCTAGCCAATAAAGGCATCACAGTCTTGGGAATTGGTCAGGAACCTTACGAACAACTAGATGAACCCTTGCGCAATAGCCTAACCGAGTATTTCCGTGTAGACAATCTTGAGGACATAGACGAAGTCAAACGTGCAGTTGCCTTTCTTTTCTACAAGCATGGTCCAATCGACCGCATCGAGTCCCACAATGAATACTGGCTTGAGCTGGACGCAACACTCAGAGAGCAATTCAATATTTTTGGTGCCAAACCAGAGGATCTCAAAAAGACCAAATATAAGTCTGAGATGAAGAAACTCTTCCAGAAAGCAGGTGTACCTGTGGTACCTGGTGCTGTTATCCAGACGGAAGCAGATGTGGATAAAGCAGTGAAAGAAATCGGTCTACCAATGATTGCCAAACCTGATAACGGAGTGGGAGCAGCAGCGACCTTTAAGCTTGAGACAGAAGACGATATCCATCACTTCAAGAAAGAATGGGACCATTCAACCGTTTATTTCTTTGAGAAATTTGTTACTTCTAGCGAAATCTGTACCTTTGACGGACTAGTGGACAAGGACGGCAAGATTGTCTTTTCAACGACTTTTGACTACGCCCATACACCACTTGATCTCATGATTTATAAGATGGACAATTCCTACTATGTTCTCAAGGATATGGATCCCAAACTGCGCAAGTATGGCGAGGCCATTGTCAAGGAATTTGGAATGAGAGAACGCTTTTTCCATATCGAGTTTTTCCGTGACGGGGACGACTACATTGCCATTGAGTACAATAACCGTCCTGCAGGTGGCTTTACCATTGATGTTTATAACTTTGCTCACTCTTTGGACCTCTACCGAGGTTATGCGGCTATTGTCGCGGGTGAAGAGTTCCCTACATCAGAGTTTGAGCCCCAGTATTGTTTGGCTACATCACGTCGTGCCAATGCTAACTATGTTTATTCAGAAGAGGACTTGCTTGCCAAATACAGCCAGCAATTTAAGGTCAAGAAAATCATGCCAGCAGCCTTTGCAGAGCTACAAGGTGACTACCTTTATATGCTGACAACTCCGAGTCGCCAAGAGATGGAGCAGATGATTGCAGACTTTGGTCAGCGTCAAGAGTAACAAAAAGGATGAAGGGAGTTAGACTTCTTTTGTCCTTTTCTTAAAGATAAGTTAAATAAAGCGTTTTCCAGAGATTCTTTTAGAAAATCGGTTGCGAAAAGGCCTAAAAATTGATAGAATAAGGATTGTCTAAAAAAAATTAAGGAGAATCTATCAAATGGATTTTACATGGGCTATTAAATATGCCACTGAATTTTTGGGAACTGCTATTTTGATTATTCTTGGAAATGGTGCAGTTGCCAACGTTGAACTTAAGGGTACGAAAGGTCACCAAAGTGGCTGGCTCGTTATCGCTGTTGGTTATGGTATGGGGGTTATGATCCCAGCCTTGATGTTCGGTAACGTTTCTGGTAACCACATCAACCCAGCTTTCACTCTTGGACTTGCTGTGAGCGGACTTTTCCCTTGGGAACAAGTACCATATTACATCCTTGCGCAAGTTTTAGGAGCGATTTTTGGTCAAGCTATGGTTGTGGCAACTCACCGTCCTTACTACTTGAAAACAGAAAACCCAAACAATATCTTGGGTACCTTCTCAACGATTTCAAGCATCGACCACGGGACAAAAGAATCACGTTTTGCAGCAACGGTTAACGGCTTCCTCAATGAGTTTGTAGGTTCATTTGTTCTTTTCTTTGCAGCACTTGGTTTGACTAAAAACTTCTTCGGTGCTGAGGTTCTTCAATACATGAAACAAATGGCTACTCAAGCTGGTCAAACTGTTGACTTAAGTGAATTGGCAGTAAAAGCTCAAGTAGCACCACACACAGCTGCTGGACTCTCAGTTGCTCACTTGGCACTTGGTTTCCTAGTTATGGCCTTGGTAACTTCACTTGGTGGACCTACTGGACCTGGTTTGAACCCGGCTCGTGACTTCGGACCACGTCTTCTTCACGAACTCCTTCCAAAATCAGTTCTTGGTCAACACAAGGGTGATTCAAAATGGTGGTATGCATGGGTTCCAGTTGTAGCACCAATCGCAGCTGGTATTGCAGCAGTAGCAGTCTTTAAACTACTTTACCTATAATAAAATGAAACTGGGGAACCCCAGTTTTTTTATCGGAAATTTTTGTAAAAAATTCTAGAATTTAAGTGGAATAGCTTGTAAAAAATCCTAAAATCCTTTAAAATAAAAGAGTTGGAGGAAGCTATGAATGCAAATCAAATGATACAAATTATTCCGACTTTGAAGGTCAATAACCGAAAATTAAATGAAAAATTTTACATTGAAACTCTTGGGATGAAGCCCTTATTAGAAGAATCTGCTTTCCTTTCACTTGGTGACCAATCAGGTGTTGAGAAGTTGATTCTCGAAGAGGCTCCCAGTATGCGAACTCGGAGAGTTGAAGGGCTTAAGAAACTAGCTAGACTCTTGATCAAAGTAGAAAATCCTTCAGAAATAGAGGCTCTTCTCTATCAGATAGAGTCCCTTCCTCGCCTGTTTAAAGGAAGCCGTGGTTATGCTTTTGAGATTGTTTCTCCTGAACAGGATGTGATCCTTGTTCATGCGGAAAATGATATAAGAGATTTGGTTCCACTGGAAACTGTTCCTGAATTTTCTTCAAATAAAAGTATAAAATACTTGAGTCAATTTGAGATTTCTATGGAGTTGCGTCTGCCTGAGGGGACGGAGAGTATACTCGATCCTGAAAAAGTGGGGACAGTTATCACCTTTACGGAAGGGCAAGGTCCAGATTTAGCTGTTGAAAACAACGTCACTTGGGATTTATCTATGATAAAATTTTTAGTGAAGGATTTAGATTTAACCAGTCTTCGTAAGAAATTTGAAAAGACAGGCTATTTTGTTCCCAAGTCTGAAAAATTCTTCCTTGGTAAAGATACCAATAATATCGAATTGTGGTTTGAAGAAGCATGAAGTGGGAAAAAATTCTAAGAAAAATAGAAAATCAAATCGAGGCAGGGGTCTATCCCGGGGCCTCTTTTGCGTATTTTAAGGGTGGTGAATGGAGAGAGTCTTATCTGGGCTTGAGCGATCCAGAACGGGGCTTGAAAACAGAGTCAGGGCTAGTCTATGACCTAGCCAGTGTGAGTAAGGTTGTGGGAGTAGGGACAGTTCTTACCTTCTTGTGGCAGTGGGGCAAATTAGATATTGATCGACCAGTGACGGATTTTTTAGCTGAGTGTGATTACCCAGATATTACTATACGGCAACTTTTGACCCATGCTACAGACTTAGATCCCTTTATTCCCAATCGGAATCTCTTGACAGCTACTGAATTAAAAGAAGCTATGTTTCACCTCAACAGACGAAATCAGTCTGCTTTTCTATACTCAGATGTTCACTTTTTAATCTTGGGCTTTCTTTTGGAAAAAATCTTTGACCAAGATTTGGATCAAATCATACAGAAACAAGTTTTGGAGGCATGGGGGATGAAGGAAACCAAGTTTGGCCCCGTTGAGCAAGCTGTACCAACAGTGAGGGGAGTAGAGGCAGGCAATATTCACGATCCAAAAGCTCGTCTTTTAGGAAAACACGCTGGAAGTGCTGGTTTATTTTCAACTGTTAAGGATTTGCAAATCTTTCTGGAACATTACTTGAAAGATGATTTTGCTACAAATCTGAGCCGCAATTTTTCTCCCTTAGATGATAAGGAGCGGTCCCTAGCCTGGAATTTGGAGGGGGCCTGGCTTGACCATACGGGCTATACAGGTACCTTTATCATGTGGAATCGAGAGAAACAGGAAGCCGCTATCTTTTTATCCAATCGAACGTATGAGAAGGATGAGCGTGCCCAGTGGATAATCGATCGAAATCAAGTCATGGATATGATTCGTAGGGAAGAGTAGGGAGAAAGCATGTCAAAAACCGTAAAAGGAACGCTATTCACAGTAGTTGCAGGGATTGCTTGGGGCTTGTCTGGAACCAGTGGCCAATACCTGATGGCACATGGGATTTCCGCTCTAGTCTTGACCAATCTGCGACTTATCATTGCAGGATTAGCTCTGGTGTTTTTAACCTATGCGACTGCAAAGGATAAACTCTTTGCTTTTTTAAAAGACAGAAAAAGCCTTTTATCTCTGCTGTTGTTTGCCTTGTTTGGACTTTTCTTAAATCAGTTTGCCTATCTTTCTGCCATTCAGGAAACCAATGCTGGAACGGCGACAGTTCTCCAGTATGTATGTCCCGTTGGGATCTTGGTTTATACTTGTATCAAGGATAGGGTGGCACCAACTCTAGCGGAGATTGTTTCGATTGGATTGGCGATAGGAGGAACTTTTCTTATCGCGACGCATGGGAAACTTGACCAGTTGTCTGTCACCCCTGTTGGTCTTTTCTGGGGGCTCTTTTCAGCCTTGACCTATTCCCTCTATATCATCCTTCCTATCGCTTTGATTAAGAAGTGGGGAAGTATGTTGGTGATTGGTGTGGGCATGGTTATTTCTGGAGTGGTGGCTCTTCCCTTCACAGGAGTTTTGCAGGCTAGCATACCGACTAGCTTAGATTTTCTCTTTGCATTTGCTGGCATTATCATCATTGGCACGGTCTTTGCCTATACAGCTTTCCTAAAAGGAGCTAGTATGATAGGCCCTGTTAAGTCCAGTTTATTGGCTTCCATAGAGCCCATCTCTGCTGTTTTCTTTGCCTTTCTGATTATGAAAGAGCAATTCTATGCGATTGATTTTGTCGGTATGGCTATGATTTTACTTGCGGTAGCCATCATTTCTTTGAAAGATTTGTTGATAGAAAACAAACGGAAGGTTGAATGAGAAACTAGTTACTCGTAAAAAGTGGTTGGTTTGAGTATCCTATCGAAATATTAATTACAGATAAGGAATAGGAGTAGAATTTTATAAAATTTTAAGTTTCTTTTCTTACAATAAACCAATCTTTAACTGCTAGAAGGAGGAGATATGAAGATTTTACAAAGCATCCATCCAACTAAGCCCCTGCGCTACTTGAGATGGTTTGATATTCTGATTATTACAGTTCTAATGTTTGGCCTGTTTATCATTCGTTCAACGGAGCTCTTTTTAGCAAGTATGTTTCCGACAGGTTTGTCAACTACAATGAATACGGTAAGTGATACTGTCGGCGAAGGAGCGGCCTATTCGAGCAACTTCACTCTGCAAGTGATACTTCTGACCTTGGCCTTGCTTTACCTTTTGATTCGGAATTATGATTTCAAACAACTTCCTATTCGTTGGACCTGGTCCCTTCTCTTTTGGGTTCCTTCTATATTTGCCATTGTGGGATTGTTTGGAGACTTGGTGACGACACTAACTGGTGAATACAATTACTTTAATCCAGCCCTTTTTGCCCACATAGATCCCATGGAAGTTATACGGAAGTTCCTAGTGCTTAGTCCGATGGCAATTGCCTATGCCTTGCTAAATGGCTTCTATGAAGAGTTTTTCTTTCTAGGGTTGTTGACCTCAGTGAAAGAAAAGCACAAGTGGAGGGTTTTGTTTTATTCTACCATTATTCGGATTTCTTTTCACACTTATCAAGGATTAGTATGGGCGCTGGTTATTGGTGTAGTTTATGGCTTATTCTATTATTTTTTGTACAAATATAAGGTGAAAAATCTCCTCCCGTTCTTTCTCATGCATGCTCTGGCAGACATGTTTGGGTCTAGTCTCATGTATCTCTTGATTGCCTGGGGAAGGTAAGAAATCAGAAAAATCCACTAAACTGAGTGGATTTTGTGTGTATAGATGACTAGTCTTTATTTTCGTATGGTAAGATCAAGTTTAAGATGATACCTGTCATAGCTGATAGGGCAGTACCTGAAAGGGTAACTGGTCCTACTTTGAGGATGGCTCCACCAAGCCCAAGAACCAACATAGCACTTGCGATGATTAGGTTACGCATTTGACTGAAATCAACGCGTTCCTTGATCAAGACCTTCAAACCGTTGCTGGCGATAACCCCGTAGAGAAGGATGGACATCCCACCAAGTACAGCACTTGGGATTGTTGAGATCAAGGCAGTGAATTTACCAAGGAAGCTAAGTGCAATTGCGATAAAGGCTGCGTTACGGATAACAGAGACAGAAGCGATACGAGTCATCCCGATAACCCCTGTATTTTCACCGTAAGTCGTATTAGCTGGTCCACCGAGGAAGGCAGATACAGATGTTGCGATACCGTCACCGAGAAGTGTACGGTGAAGGCCTGGTTCTTTCAAGAATTGACGGCCACAGATTTGACCCAAAACAGTATGGTCTCCGATATGTTCAGAAATTGTTACGATAGCGATTGGCAAGATGGCAATGGTTTCTGGACCAAAGTAAAGATCGTATTCTTTAAAGGCACCACCAGTGCTAAACGGCAAGTAGAAACCAGGAATTTCAAACCAGTTAGCTTTAAGAACTGGTGTAAAATCAACCAAGCCAAGAGTTAGTGCGAAGAGGTAACCACCGATAATGGCAAAGAGGAAAGGAATGATTCGTAGGAAGCCTTTTCCTTTAGTATTGATAAAGGCAGCAATCAAGAAAGTAACAACTGCTACAAGAGCATTTTTCCAATTTCCGTCCGCTACAAGTCCAGCGTTAGTAACTGCTGAACCTGCAAGTCCGAGACCGATAACGATGATCATAGGACCGATAATGATTGGTGGCAAGAGTTTATCGATCCATTTTGTACCTGCAAAACGAACACCAGCAGCAACAAGGACGTAGACCAAACCAGTCAAGATCACCCCTGTTTGGGCAGCAGATACATCCCCACCCATTTCTTTCATAGCCAGTGACATAGCTGTGATAAAGGCAAATGAAGAACCTAGATAAACTGGAACTTTAAACCCAGTTGAAATCATGTAGATGAGTGTTCCAACACCTGATGCAAAAAGGGCAACAGATACAGGCATTCCCAAAATTAAGGGAACGAGAATGGTTGCACCAAACATGGCAAAAACGTGCTGGAAGCTTAGAAGAATGCCTTTACCAGCTGAAGGACGTTGATCAACGTCTAGTAACAAGTCAACAGTTGATTCCTGTTTCATAAAAACCTCACTTTTGGGCATCAAAAAAGAGCCCATTATTTTACAGCAATAGGCTCTCAGAGTAAGACTTCTTTAAAATAGATTATTCCATTCTTAAAGAACTTCATATATATCCGCGTCTTCGTCACCTCACAGGATGACATTAAAAACCTTTGCTTAGGATAGTATAGCAGAAAAAATTCGTTTTGTAAACGAATTTTTCCCGAGTCTAGAAATAAAAGAGCGAGGCAGATTTTGTAAATCATTTTTACTCAACTTTAAACAAGGGCGCGCTATTGATAGGATTAAAGAGGGCGTTTGTTGGGCATGCCAGCCTTTCTTGGGTACTTGTTAGGCGTCTCCTTTTTCTTTTCGACGACTGTGATATAGCGTGGATCTCCATTTGGCAGGGCATAGCTGAGGTTGTCCTCTACCTTACTAAAGAGGAGGTTGAGGGCATTCTTGGCTTCTAGCAATTCCTCAGGAGCATTGCTGGCCTTGAGTGCCAATAGTTTTCCGCCGACTTTAAGATAGGGAATGGTCAGCTCAGACAAGATCTGCATGCGAGCAACCGCACGAGCCGTCACCATATCAAAATGAGCACGGAAGTTCTTGTCTTGGGCAAAGTCTTCAGCGCGTCCATGGTAGAAGTGAACACCATCCAAATCCAACTCCTGAGCCAAAAGCTGAAGGAAGTTGATGCGCTTATTGAGCGAATCAATGATGGTCACATCTAGCTGAGGATAGAGGATTTTCATAGGAAGACTAGGAAATCCTGCCCCAGCCCCGATATCAAGAAGTTTGATATTTTCATTGGGAATCAAACCCTGCAGGATGGGTGCAATCGAATCATAAAAATGTTTGAGATAAACTTCTTCCTTGTCTGTAATAGCGGTCAAATTAATCTTTTCATTCCACTCGACCAAGAGTTCAAAATAACGTTCAAATTGTTCTTTTTGCTGGTCCGAAAGTGGAAGATTTTGCTCGGCAAGCAGGTTGTAAAATGTTTCTGGTTTCATAGTTATTTCCTTCTCTAGTATCATCTTATTTTACCATATTCATTAAAAATTTGATATACTGGTATTAATCTAAAAGAAGAAAGGAATAAGATTATGACTTGGATTATTCTTGGAGTTTTGGCTCTGATTGTTATTTTTGTGATTGTTAGCTATAACGGTTTGGTTAAAAATCGTATGCAGACCAAGGAGGCTTGGAGCCAGATCGATGTTCAGTTGAAGCGTCGTAATGATCTCCTCCCAAACTTGATTGAAACAGTCAAAGGCTACGCTAAATATGAAGGTTCTACTTTGGAAAAAGTAACAGAACTTCGTAGACAAGTAGCTGCAGCAACTTCACCGGCAGAAGCTATGAAGGCCAGCGATGCCCTTACCCGCCAGATTTCTGGTATCTTTGCGGTAGCAGAGAATTACCCAGACTTGAAAGCTAGTGCTAACTTTATCAAATTACAAGAAGAGTTGACCAATACAGAAAATAAAATTTCTTACTCACGTCAACTTTACAACAGTGTTGTCAGTAACTACAATGTAAAACTTGAAAGCTTCCCAAGTAACATCATCGCAGGACTATTTGGCTTTAAAGCTGCAGACTTCCTTCAAACACCAGACGAGGAAAAGGCAGTTCCGAAAGTTGACTTTAGCGGTTTAGGTGACTAAGATGTTGTTTGATCAAATTGCGAGCAATAAACGAAAAACCTGGATTTTGTTGCTGGTTTTCTTCCTACTCTTGGCCTTGGTTGGTTATGCTGTTGGCTATCTCTTCATGCGTTCAGGTCTTGGTGGTATGATTATTGCCTTGATTATTGGTCTTATCTACGCTCTGACCATGATCTTTCAATCAACAGAGATTGTCATGTCTATGAATGGGGCGCGTGAGGTTGATGAACAAACAGCTCCAGACCTCTATCATGTAGTAGAAGATATGGCCATGGTCGCTCAGATTCCCATGCCACGTGTTTTCATCATTGAGGATTCTTCTTTAAATGCCTTTGCAACAGGTTCCAACCCGCAGAATGCGGCAGTTGCAGCCACTTCGGGTCTTCTAGCTATCATGAATCGCGAGGAACTGGAAGCTGTCATGGGGCATGAGGTCAGTCATATCCGAAACTACGATATCCGCATTTCGACCATTGCTGTTGCCCTTGCAAGTGCCATTACCCTTCTGTCTAGTATGGCAGGACGGATGATGTGGTGGGGAGGCGCCGGTCACAGACGAAGTGACGACGATCGCGATGGAAATGGTTTGGAGATTATCATGCTTATTGTCTCTCTATTAGCCATTGTTCTAGCACCTCTCGCAGCAACCTTGGTACAATTGGCCATTTCCCGTCAGAGGGAATTTTTGGCGGATGCATCCAGTGTGGAGCTGACTCGCAATCCTCAAGGGATGATCAATGCCCTGCGTAAGTTGGATAATAGCGAGCCAATGCACCACCATGTCGATGATGCCAGCAGCGCTCTGTACATCAATGATCCCAAGAAAGGTGGCGGACTACAAAAACTCTTTTATACCCACCCACCTATCTCAGAACGAATTGAACGCTTGAAACATATGTAAAAAAATCCAGAGATCGGCTCTGGATTTTTGCTATGTTCAAAATTTATAAATCTTGTAAATCAACAACTTCCAAACCATTTTCTGTCAAACGATAGAGACTCGTACAGACCTCTTTTAAGAAGCGTCTGTCATGCGAAACAGTGATCAGACCACCAGGATAAGAGGCAAAGAGTTTTCTGATTTCAGGTTGAGAAGTAGGAGAAAAATTTCGTGTAGGCTCATCCAGAAGGAGAAAGTTTGGTTTGCGTAACACTAAATCCAAAAGTAGGAGTTTGCCCTGTTGACCACCAGATAAGGAGCGAATTTGGTGCTGCATTTCTGGATAGCTGAAATTGAGACTGGCTAAGTGAGATTGGATTTTCTGTAGTTCCTCTTTTTGTCCAGTTTGGCTGAGGTATTCTACTGGGGATAAATCTAATTGCAGTTTTTTATGGTAATCTTGTGGCATAAAACCAAGCGAAACTTCTCTTTTGGCGCTTAGTTGTTGCTGAAACTTGGCTAACAGAGTTGATTTTCCAACACCATTTGGGCCGATGATACCAATTTTATCTTGACCACGGACAGTTAGTTGTAACTCCTGAGCTAAAACGCGCTCGCCAATGGATAAATTTTCCTTTTCCAGTTGGATTAAGACTTTAGAAGCCGATAATGGTTGGATATCTGAGAAGAAGAGTTGGATTTGTTCTTCTTCAAGTGGCTTTTGGGTCATGGACTGAGCTTCCTTTTCAAAGCGTTTTTCTTGAGAGAGAACATTTTTCATCTTTTTAGCCAATAGGCGACCGGCAACATCATTTTTAGTGTTACGTAAGGCAGTTTCTACATTTTGTTTGACTCGGCGATGCTTTTCCATGGTTTTATCATAGGCTCTCTGGTCGTTAGCAGCTTGCTGGCTTTGTCTGGCAAAACTAGCCTTTCTCTGCTCACTGTAGCGATCATAGTCTAAATGCTCTACAAGCGTTTCCGCTTCTTTCCGATGCTTGACCAGTCGCAAGTGGACAATAGTATCTGCCGTATGAGAAAGAAAGTCTTCATCATGGGAAATGAAAATAACAGTTTGCCTAATCTTTTGAATCTGACTTTTTAGCCAATCAACCGTTTCAAGGTCTAGGTCATTTGAAGGTTCATCTAAAAATAGAATCTCAAAAGGCTTTGCTAACTCGTGGATGAGCTGAATTTTCAAAGCTTCGCCCCCTGATAGACTGCCAATTTCTTGGTCGCTGGCAAAACGGTCGCTATCAAAGTGCAACTCCTCCGCCAAACGATAAAGAATGCTGTAGTCTAAATCAGCAGAATCCAAAAAGAAGTAGTCGTGAAGAGATCTTTTTTTCAGGTCCTCAGCTAGTTTTTGAGGAATGTAGGCCAGTGATTGACAATCAGACTGGATGTCTCCTTTGATAGTGAAATCAGGCAAAGCTTCCCCCATTAAAGCTCGTAGCAAGGTTGATTTGCCATTTCCTTCTTCACCAATAATAGCAACCTTTTCCCCGTCTTGGATAGTCATGGTTAGGTTAGAAACAAGATCTCGTAGATCTTTGTTTTGTGTGATGGTCAGATGATTGATTTTTATCATATTGTTGCCCTTTCTAGAATGTCCATGGTGCATAACAAAAAGCTCTACTTTACCTAGTAGAGCCCAAAGTCACTGTCAAAACTCTATTATCCTCGTTGAAAAGCTCGTCAAACTAGCTTGGAGCTGCCTAACCCAACCCAAGAGGAGCATAGCTTTCTAGTTTTTTGATTTTCAAAAAGGATAAAGTACCAGAAAATCTAGTATAAAAAGAGCACACAAAAAGAGACAAAAACAAGATCTACTAAATAAAGTTCTTTATTTGATAGACTTAGTTTTTCATGTCTCCCTTACCTCCGAGTATTAGTACCTCTATCCTATACTTTTAAGGATATTTTGTCAATAGTAAATCCAAAATTTTAAACTCTAAAATCCAAAAACAGGTCCATAGAGAGTCAGTACGTGTTTGACGTGCTCGTAATGGAACTTGTCATAGTTACGCCAAGCGGTGCGTGATGGATCGTTTAGTTTTAGGCTCCCCAGTCCGATCAGTAGACTGGTACGTTGGTAAAATTTCTCAAGGTCGATTAAGATACTGTTGTCAAGCTTTTCCGCTTTTTTAAGTTCCTTGAGAGTGCTGTTCAGCAGTTCTTGTAGACGGAAATCATCGGCTGTACCTTGTTTGCAACTTTGGTAGCTTTTATTTAACTCGGATAGGAGTTGGTAAGCTTGGTTGATTAGTGCTTTGTCTTCCATATGAGCATCCTCCTTGCTCTGATGTATTCTTGCCTATAGTATAGCACTAAACAGAAAATATGTCATAGTAAATATGTTAAAAAGGAGATTTTAATATCAAAGTTTGGAAGGCTGACTTGTAGCCTTTTCATGGTATAATCAAGTGAGTAAATCTTTATGGAGGAAATATGAAGTTAAATATTCAAGAAATTAGTAAGCAGCCTGAAGGCCTACATTTTGAACAAGCTTTAGACCTGGCATCAGACTTACGTGCCCGTAATCAAGAAATTTTAGATGTCAAAGATATCCTTGCGGTAGGGAAGGTCCAATACGAAGACCGCATGTATTTCTTAGATTATCAACTATCTTACACCATTGTCCTTGCTTCCAGTCGCAGTATGGAGCCAGTTGAGTTGGCAGAGTCTTATCCAGTGACAGAGGTTTTCATGGAAGGCGCAACCAACCAACTAGATCAGGAAGTTTTAGATGATGATTTGGTCCTTCCTATCGAAAATGGTGAAATTGATTTGGCTGAAAGTGTGTCAGATAATATCTTGCTCAATATCCCAATCAAAGTCTTGACGGCTGAAGAGGAAGCTGGTCAAGGATTTGTTTCAGGTAATGACTGGCAAATCATGACTGAGGAAGAATACCAAGCCCAACAAGCAGTCAAGAAAGAAGAAAACAGTCCATTTGCTGGCTTGCAAGGACTATTTGACGGAGACGAATAATGGTCTTGTCAAAAAAACGAGCACGAAAAGTGCTAGAAGAAATCATTGCCCTCTTCCCAGACGCCAAACCCAGCCTTGATTTTACTAATCATTTTGAACTACTGGTTGCAGTGATGCTGTCAGCCCAGACGACAGATGCAGCAGTAAATAAGGCCACACCAGGGCTCTTTGCTGCTTTTCCAACGCCACAAGCCATGTCCGTAGCGACAGAGAGTGAAATTGCTTCGCACATTTCTCGCCTAGGACTTTATCGCAATAAGGCCAAGTTTCTAAAAAAATGTGCCCAACAGCTACTAGATGATTTTGATGGTAAAGTCCCTCAGACTCGCGAGGAATTAGAAAGTCTAGCAGGTGTTGGACGTAAAACAGCCAATGTAGTTATGAGTGTGGGCTTTGGAATTCCAGCCTTTGCAGTGGATACCCATGTTGAACGTATCTGCAAGCACCATGATATTGTTAAAAAATCGGCCACACCCCTCGAAGTAGAAAAACGTGTCATGGACGTTTTGCCACCAGAAGAGTGGTTAGCAGCCCACCAGGCCATGATTTACTTTGGACGGGCTATCTGTCACCCAAAGAACCCAGAATGCGATCACTATCCGCAATTATATGATTTTAGTTCGTTATAAGATGAAAAAATTATGTTTTTTTCTTGCATTGATCCTTTCTTTGTGATATAGTAATAACAATAAAATATTCCTTTAAACCTGTCCCGTGAGGCAGGCAAGGAGTCGGATCAATAGATAGCAGAAGTCTATACTCTTTACAGTGGGGCTGGCTTGGCTATACATTCTGAAGTCTCCTTGTTAAGGAGACTTTTCTTTTTGGAGGTTTGTCATGAGGACAAAAGAAGTTGTAGACGAATTGACCGTCAAACGAGCGATTACTCGGATTACCTACGAGATTATAGAGCGAAACAAAGATTTGAATAAAATCGTTTTGGCTGGTATTAAAACGCGAGGTGTTTTTATCGCTCGTCGTATCCAAGAACGCTTGGAACAGTTAGAAAATATCGCTGTTCCAGTGGTAGAACTAGATACTAAACCTTTCCGTGACGATGTAAAAAGTGGTGAAGATACTTCTTTGATCTCTGTTGATGTAACAGATCGGGAAGTCATCTTGGTGGACGATGTGCTCTATACAGGTCGTACCATTCGCGCAGCTATTGACAACATCGTCAGTCATGGTCGCCCTGCTCGTGTGAGTTTGGCAGTCTTGGTTGATCGTGGTCATAGAGAGCTTCCAATCCGTCCGGACTATGTTGGAAAAAATATCCCAACCAGTCGTTCTGAAGAAATTATCGTAGAGATGACAGAACTAGATGGACAAGACAGAGTACTAATCACAGAACAAGCCTAAAACACTAAAAGGAGTAAAAAAATGTCAGAAAATCAACAAGCTTTGCAACATGTCGTTTCTATGGAAGACCTTACTGTAGAACAAGTAATGAAATTGATTAAACGAGGAATCGAATTTAAAAACGGAGCGAGTGCTTCTTATGAGGAACAGCATATTGTTTCCAACCTTTTCTTTGAAAGTTCAACTCGTACCCACAAATCCTTTGAGGTAGCAGAACTAAAACTTGGACTTGATCTTTTGGATTTCGATGTGAAGACCAGTTCAGTGAATAAGGGTGAAACACTCTATGACACAATCTTGACGCTTTCTGCACTAGGAGTGGATGCCTGTGTCATTCGTCACCCAGAGGTGGACTACTACAGAGAATTGATTGCTAGCCCGACCATCACAACTTCGATTATCAATGGTGGGGACGGTTCAGGGCAACACCCTAGCCAAAGTTTGCTTGATTTGATGACAATTTATGAAGAATTTGGACATTTTGAAGGTCTTAAGGTGGCTATCGCTGGCGACCTCAACCACTCACGGGTAGCTAAGTCTAATATGCAAATCCTTAAACGCTTGGGAGCGGAGCTTTACTTTGCAGGTCCTGAGGAATGGAGAAGTGAGGAGTTTGAACATTACGGTCGCTTTGTATCAATTGATGAGGTGATTGATCAAGTAGATGTTATGATGTTTCTTCGTGTGCAGCATGAACGTCATGAAATTGTGACAGGATTTTCAAAAGAAGACTATCATAACCAGCATGGTTTGACACAAGAACGCTATGACCGCTTGAAAGAAAAAGCAATCCTTATGCACCCAGCTCCAGTCAATCGTGATGTGGAAATCGCTGATCACTTGGTAGAAGCACCGAAATCACGTATTGTTCAGCAAATGACCAACGGTGTCTTTGTCAGAATGGCAATTTTAGAATCTGTGTTGGCCTATAGAAAAGCAAAATAAGGCACAAAGCGTTAAAAGATGTCTGAGAGCATCAACGAGAGGTGAGTAGATGAAAAAACGACTTCTAGTATTAGAAGATGGTACAATATTTGAAGGCAAGGCCTTCGGAGCAGATATTGATGTAACAGGGGAAATCGTCTTTAACACAGGGATGACTGGTTACCAAGAATCCATTACAGACCAGTCTTATAATGGACAAATCTTAACCTTTACCTACCCTTTGGTGGGAAATTATGGAATTAATCGTGACGACTACGAATCCATCAATCCTACCTGTAAGGGAGTAGTAGTTTTTGAAGAAGCGCGTAGAGCTAGCAACTGGCGCAATCAAATGACCTTGGACGAATTCTTGAAAGCCAAGAAAATTCCTGGTATCTCAGGAATTGACACCCGGGCTTTGACAAAAATTATCCGTAAGCATGGTACCATGCGTGCAACCCTTACGCATGTTGGTGATACGATGGACCATATCATAGACCAGCTCCAAGCGACAGTTCTACCGACAGATAATATCAAGCAAGTCTCTACTAAGACAGCTTATCCTGCTCCTGGAGTTGGATTGAGTGTCGTATTGGTAGACTTTGGTCTCAAACACTCCATCTTACGCGAACTATCTAAGCGTAACTGTAACGTGACCGTTGTTCCATACACAACAACAGCAGAAGAGATTCTCCATCTCCATCCTGACGGGGTCATGTTGTCAAACGGTCCAGGTAATCCAGAAGATGTTCCCCAGGCGCTCGATATGATTCGTGGTGTGCAAGGGAAAATTCCGATCTTTGGTATCTGTATGGGACATCAACTTTTTGCTATGGCAAATGGTGCTAAGACCTACAAGATGAAGTTTGGTCACCGTGGATTTAACCACGCGGTGCGTGAAATTGCAACAGGCCGAGTAGACTTTACTAGCCAGAACCATGGTTATGCGGTTAGCCGTGAGGATTTGCCAGAGCATTTGATTATTACCCATGAAGAAATCAATGACAAGTCAGTTGAAGGTGTGCGTCACAGATACCAACCAGGTTTCTCTGTGCAATTCCACCCAGATGCAGCTCCAGGACCGCATGATGCAAGCTATCTCTTTGATGAATTTATCGAAATGATGGAGTCGTTTAAATCTGCTAATCGCTGATATAGGAAACTCTATCAGAGGCTTGTCGAATAAAAAGGCAAGTCCTTTCTTTTAGTTGAGCAATGAGATGCTGAAAATTTTTACACTCGATTTATTATTGAAAAATCGTCGGAGAATTTATTTAATGGCAACCCGAGAGTTGCCGAATAGAAAGGAGAAGGGTGGTCCGTATTTACTGAACTGAATACGGGCTACGGACGGTGCTAAAAAGATAGTTATTCCTAGAACTGATAGTTCTTCGTCATAACTCCTATTTTAGCTTTGTCCGCTTGATGCCCTTAATATCTTATAAATGCCTAAACGTACTGATATTCAAAAAATTATGGTGATTGGTTCTGGTCCGATTATTATTGGTCAAGCTGCTGAGTTTGACTATGCTGGGACTCAGGCCTGCTTGTCGTTGAAAGAGGAAGGATATGAGGTTGTCTTGGTGAACTCAAATCCTGCCACCATCATGACGGACAAGGAGATTGCAGACAAGGTTTATATTGAACCGATTACACTTGAGTTTGTGACGCGTATTCTCCGTAAGGAACGTCCAGATGCCTTGCTACCTACTCTCGGTGGTCAGACGGGTCTAAACATGGCCATGGAATTGTCTAAAAATGGTATTCTAGATGAGCTTGGGGTAGAGCTTTTAGGTACTAAATTATCTGCCATCGACCAAGCGGAGGACCGTGACCTCTTTAAACAATTGATGGAAGAGCTTGAGCAACCGATCCCTGAATCTGAAATTGTCAACACAGTGGAAGAAGCTGTTTCCTTTGCGGCGTCAATCGGCTATCCTGTTATCGTTCGTCCAGCCTTTACCCTTGGTGGTACTGGTGGTGGTATGTGTGCCAATGAGGAAGAATTGCGTGAAATCGCTGAAAATGGTTTGAAACTGTCACCTGTTACCCAATGTTTGATTGAGCGTTCTATTGCTGGTTTCAAGGAAATCGAATACGAAGTCATGCGTGACTCGGCTGACAATGCCCTTGTGGTTTGTAACATGGAAAACTTTGACCCCGTTGGGATTCACACAGGGGATTCCATTGTATTTGCCCCTGCGCAAACCATGTCAGACTATGAAAACCAAATGCTACGTGACGCGAGCTTGAGCATCATTCGTGCCCTCAAAATTGAAGGTGGATGTAACGTTCAGCTAGCCCTTGATCCACACAGTTTTAAGTATTATGTCATCGAAGTAAACCCTCGTGTATCGCGTTCGTCAGCGCTTGCTTCTAAGGCGACAGGGTATCCGATCGCTAAATTGGCTGCCAAGATTGCAGTCGGTTTGACCCTGGATGAGGTCATCAACCCAGTTACAGGTTCAACTTATGCTATGTTTGAACCAGCCCTTGACTACGTCGTTGCCAAGATTCCACGTTTCCCATTTGACAAGTTTGAAAAAGGTGAGCGTCGTCTTGGGACCCAGATGAAGGCAACTGGGGAAGTCATGGCCATTGGTCGTAACATTGAGGAGTCTCTTCTAAAAGCCTGTCGCTCTCTTGAAATTGGGGTTCACCACAATGAAATGCCTGAACTGGCATCTGTTTCGGATGATGCCTTGATTGAAAAAGTTGTGAAAGCCCAAGATGATCGTCTCTTCTACGTATCAGAGGCCATTCGCCGTGGTTACACACCAGAAGAAATTGCTGAATTGACCAAGATTGATATCTTCTATCTGGATAAACTCTTGCATATCTTTGAAATTGAGCAAGAATTGGGTGCTCATCCACAAGGTCTAGAAGTTTTGAAAACAGCTAAACTCAATGGATTTTCAGACCGTAAGATTGCTGAACTCTGGAAAACGACAGCTGACCAAGTTCGCAAACTTCGCTTGGAAAACAAGATTGTCCCAGTTTACAAGATGGTTGATACCTGTGCGGCGGAGTTTGACTCTGAAACACCATATTTCTATTCTACCTATGGCTGGGAAAATGAATCTATCAGATCTGATAAGGAATCTGTCCTAGTCCTAGGTTCAGGTCCAATCCGTATCGGGCAAGGGGTTGAATTTGACTATGCGACTGTTCACTCGGTTAAGGCTATCCAGGCAGCTGGTTATGAAGCTATCATCATGAACTCAAACCCAGAGACTGTTTCAACCGACTTCTCGGTATCAGACAAACTCTACTTTGAGCCATTAACATTCGAAGATGTCATGAATGTCATTGATTTGGAGCAACCAAAAGGCGTTATCGTTCAGTTCGGTGGTCAAACAGCCATCAACCTTGCAGAGCCTTTGGCAAAAGCAGGTGTGACCATTCTTGGTACACAAGTCGCTGACTTGGATCGTGCCGAAGACCGTGATCTCTTTGAACAAGCCCTCAAAGACTTGGATATTCCACAACCACCAGGACAAACGGCTACAAATGAAGAAGAAGCAGTGCTTGCTGCTCGCAAGATTGGCTTCCCAGTCCTCGTTCGCCCATCTTATGTCTTGGGTGGACGTGCTATGGAAATCGTAGAAAACGAAGAAGACCTTCGTTCTTACATGCGTACCGCTGTTAAGGCTAGTCCAGACCATCCAGTCCTTGTCGATTCTTACATCGTTGGGCAAGAGTGTGAAGTCGATGCCATCTCAGACGGGGAAAATGTCCTCATCCCTGGTATCATGGAACATATCGAACGTGCCGGTGTCCACTCAGGTGACTCAATGGCCGTGTATCCTCCACAAACCTTGTCGCAAAAGGTTCAGGAAACCATCGCAGACTATACCAAACGCCTCGCCATTGGTCTTAACTGTCTTGGGATGATGAACATCCAGTTTGTCATCAAGGATGAAAAAGTCTATGTTATTGAGGTCAATCCACGTGCCAGTCGTACGGTGCCATTCCTTTCTAAGGTAACCAATATCCCTATGGCTCAGGTAGCAACCAAGCTCATTCTTGGGCAAAGTCTTGAAGAACTTGGCTACCAAGATGGCCTTTACCCAGAAAGCACTCGCGTTCATATCAAGGCGCCAGTCTTCTCCTTTACGAAACTAGCTAAGGTAGATAGCTTGCTCGGTCCTGAAATGAAGTCAACAGGGGAAGTTATGGGTTCTGATACTACTTTGGAAAAAGCTCTTTATAAAGCGTTTGAAGCTTCTTACCTACACTTGCCAACCTTTGGAAATGTAGTCTTTACCATCGCAGATGATGCCAAAGAAGAAGCCTTGGACTTGGCTCGTCGTTTCCAAAATATTGGCTACGGTATCCTCGCGACAGAAGGGACAGCAGCCTTCTTTGCTAGTCATGGACTGCATGCCCAACCTGTTGGTAAGATTGGTGACGATGAACAGGATATCCCAAGCTTTGTCCGCAAAGGGAAAATTCAAGCGATCATCAATACTGTCGGAACCAAACGAACTGCTGACGAAGATGGTGAGCAAATCCGTCGTTCAGCCATTGAACACGGTGTGCCACTCTTTACAGCCCTAGATACAGCTAATGCCATGCTCAAGGTGCTAGAAAGCCGTAGTTTTGTCACAGAAGCGATCTAGTTGAGACAGAATTTTCACAGTTTTAAAGCCAGCGTCAGAAAACGCTGGTTTTTGCAATACAGAAATTGCCTATTTCAACCATCATTCTTTCCTTAAGAATCATTCTAAAATGTGATATAATAAGGAAGAATTGGAAATAGGAAACTATTTTCATGATATTTTCAAAAATCCCATTGAGAAAATAGGTAAAGACAGATTAGAAAGTGTAAAATTCCGATGTCTTCTTACAAAAAAGTCTCTCTTTCTGAGATCAACCAATCTATTGAAACTCCGAATAACAATCATTTTTGGCAAAATCTAAAAGCTTTTTTAGGACCTGGAGCTCTTGTAGCAGTTGGCTACATGGATCCTGGAAACTGGATTACCAGCGTGGTTGGTGGTGCTTCCTACAAATATAGTCTCTTATTTGTTATTTTGATTTCCTCCATCATTGCTATGCAGTTACAACAGATGGCTGGAAAGCTCGGTATCGTGACTAGGATGGACCTAGCACAGGCAACAGCTCATCATGCTCCCAAATGGCTTCGCTATAGTTTATGGGTGATTTTAGAATTGGCTTTAATGGCGACAGACTTAGCTGAGGTTCTAGGCTCAGCGATTGCCTTAAATCTTTTGTTTAAAATACCGATTATGATTGCTATCCTCCTAACCGTTTTAGATGTATTTTTGTTACTTTTATTGATGAAATTTGGCTTCAAAAAAATTGAAACCATTGTTACGACTCTTATTTTAACCATATTAGCCATCTTTACCTATCTTGTGGCCTTATCCAGTCCAAGTATTCAGGGGATTATTGGTGGTTATTTACCAACTTCAACTTTATTTGAAACACCGTTACCAGGTCATGAAAGTCAATTAACCTTGGCTTTAGGGATTGTAGGTGCGACAGTCATGCCTCATAATCTCTATCTTCATTCATCCCTATCCCAGACAAGGAAAATCAATCACAAAGATAAGAAGGATGTTCGAAAAGCCGTGCGTTTTATGACCTGGGATTCAAATATCCAGCTGTCCCTAGCCTTTATTGTCAATTCCTTGCTTCTTATTTTAGGGGCCTCTCTCTTTTTTGGGCATGCATCTGAAATTTCGGCATTCTCCCAAATGTACAATGCTTTACAGGATTCGACAATAGCAGGAGCGATAGCTAGTTCAACTCTGTCAACTTTATTTGCCCTAGCCCTCTTAGCAAGTGGCCAGAATTCGACCATTACAGGTACCTTAACGGGACAGATTGTCATGGAAGGTTTCTTACATCTGAAATTGCCTCAGTGGATTATCCGTATCGGTACACGTATTTTTGCCTTGCTCCCTGTGATTATTGTAGCCGTCTTGTTTGGACATCAAGAAAAAACCTTGGATCAGTTATTGGTCTATTCACAAGTCTTTCTGTCAATCGCTCTTCCGTTTTCAATCTTCCCCTTAATCTATCTGACTTCTAAAAAGTCACTGATGGGAGAATTTACCAATGCCAAGTGGAACACAATCCTAGGTTACGCAGTTTCAATTATTTTGACCATTCTCAATATCAAGCTTCTTTTCGATATTTTTTAAACTTGTTCAAATTAGTTCTCGGCACTAGCTTGAAGCTTGATATTGAGATAATAGTAGTGGTTGATTCATAAAAAGAAGTAAAAAAAAGAACAGTTGAAACTGTTCTTTTTTTTTATTATTTGAGACCGTATTTTTTGTTGAAACGATCCACACGTCCATCTGCTTGAGTGAACTTTTGACGTCCAGTGTAGAATGGGTGTGAGTCTGATGAAATTTCCACACGGATCAATGGGTAAGCTTCGCCTTCGAACTCAACAGTTTCGTTAGAGCGTTTTGTTGAACCGCTAAGGAATTTGTAACCAGTAGTTGTGTCCATGAAGACAACTGGGCGATATTCTGGATGGATATCTTTTTTCATTTTGCAATATTTCCTTTCTGCCATGGTCTCTTTGCGAGCCATAGATTGTTACCTTACTAGTCTATCAGATTCTGAAAAGTTTGGCAAGTATTTTATCAGTTTTTAAGCAAGTTTTTTAACTTTTGGTAGATGATTTCGTTTTCTTCCAGACTATAGGAATTGGCACCACTGGCTAATGGGTGGCCTCCTCCGTCGTGTTCTTTGGCAATTTCATTGATAGGAGTGATTTTACTGCGCATACGCACACGGAAGTGACCATCAGCTTGTTCAACAAAGATAGCCCAAGCCTTAACAGAATCAATTCGACCAGGTGCTCCGACAATTGCTGCTGTTTCAGCATCTGTAACCTTATATTTTTCCAAGATGTCTTGAGTAAGCAGAACGCGTGCAGCTCCATTTTCATCAACTTCTAGGTGATCATAAACATACCCTTGCAGTTTTGCAATCTTAAAGCTCATGGTATCCATTTGACGAGACAATCCAGCAAAGTCAAAATCAACTTCTCGGAGCTGGGCAGCTATTCTAAAGGTACGGGCACTAGTTGACGGGTAGAGAAAACGCCCTGTGTCCCCGACAATTCCTGCATAGAGAAGTCGTGCCGCTTCACTAGACAAAGCTAGCTGATTTTCTTGAGCAAATAATGCAATCATCTCACTAGCACTACTTGAACTTGTATCCACCCAAGATAGGTCACCATAGATATCATCATTTGGATGGTGATCGATTTTGATGGTGAAAGCAGCTTGTTCATAGCGTCTATCATCGATACGAGGACGATTCGCTGTATCACAAATAATCGCAAGAGCTCCTTGGTAATCACTGTCTTGGACAGTATCCATTTCTGCCATCCAGGTTAGAGTTGGTTCGTTAAAACCGACTGCTTTGATAGTCTTTTCTGGAAAATGGTGTGTGAGAAGAGCTTTTAAACCTACCTGACTCCCTAAGGCATCTGGATCTGGTTTCATATGACGATGAATGATAATGGTATCGTATTCTTTGATTTTCTCTAAGATTTGCTGGCAAATTTCCATAACTAACCTCAATTCTTTCTCATTTCATTGTAGCACAAGAATTTTTATTTTTAAAATGAAAAAGATATGATATAATGGAGAAAGATAAATTGAGGAGGACGTTATGGCATTAGCAAAAATTGTATTTGCCAGTATGACCGGTAATACCGAAGAAATTGCAGATATTGTAGCAGATAAATTGCGTGACTTGGGCTTGGATGTCGATGTTGATGAATGTACGACTGTTGACGCTTCAGACTTCTTGGAGGCGGACATCGCAATCGTTGCGACCTATACTTACGGTGATGGAGAATTGCCAGATGAGATGATGGACTTCTACGAAGACCTAGCAGATCTCAACTTGAATGGTAAAATCTATGGAGTGGTCGGTTCAGGAGATACCTTCTATGACGAATTCTGTAAGGCTGTTGATGACTTTGATCGCGTTTTTGTGGCGACAGGAGCAGAAAAAGGTTCAGAGTGTGTTAAAGTGGACCTTTCTGCCGAAGAAGAAGACATCGAACGTTTGGAACTATTCGCAGAACAATTGGCTGCAAAAGTAGGATAAGAAGCAAACTGCGCTGACTGGAAGGAGTCGGTGCGTTTTTTTATTAGTTTTTTTTGGATTTTACTAGCCTATTTAGAGGCTTTTTGATACAATAATTCAAATAAAGGAGGAGACTGTATGAACTTAGATATTATTCGGCAAGAAATTGATCAAATCGACGACCAAATCGTCAAGCTCTTGGAAGAACGAATGCATTTGGTTGAAGGAGTAGTTGCCTATAAGAAAACCTCAGGAAAACCTATTTTAGATACTAAGCGAGAAGAAGTTATTTTTGATAAAGTCAGAAATCGAGTAGAAGATAAGCGCTATCAGGAGACCATTGTTGCGACTTTTTCAGACATTCTCAAACGTTCGCGTGACTATCAGGATCAAAATATCAAATGAAAAAAGAACAATTCTATCCGCTAGGAATTTTTCTGGCTGCAATGGTGGGAGGCCTTGCCCGCTATCTCATTTCCACTTGGTTACCAGCTAGCCCAGACTTTCCTTTGGGAACCCTTCTCGTCAATTATCTGGGAATATTCTGCCTGATCTATCTGGTAAAAGGCTATCTGGCCCATAAGGGAACTAGTAAAGGCTTGGTTTTGGCGCTGGGGACGGGTTTTTGCGGAGGTTTAACAACCTTTTCTAGTCTACTCTTGGATGCTATGAAATTGCTCGATACTGGGCGTTATCTTAGCTTAATCATCTATCTGCTTTTGAGTATTGGAGGAGGTCTGCTATTGGCTTATGTTCTAGGGAGGAAGAAATGGTAATCGTTTATCTTGCAATTGCCTGCGGGTTCGGAGCCCTAGTGCGTTATTTCTTTTCCCGCTATAATCAAACTTCAAAATTACCTTTAGGAACTCTCATAGCGAATCTTCTCGGTTGTTTTTTGATCGGCCTACTCTACAATCATGTGGAGTCCAAGGAAATCTATGCTATCCTAGCGACAGGTTTTTGTGGAGGGTTGACGACCTTTTCAACCTTGAATGACGAGCTACAAAGACTGTTAAGTGACAAGAAGGTATTTTATAGCTATTTTCTCTTAACTTATATAGGCGGTTTTCTAGCGATTTTTTTAGGAATTCTGCTATAAATTTCTTTACTTTTAGGTGGAAATTTGGTAAACTGTATCTTGTGTGTAATGGACACACAAAAATACAGTTTATCCGCTGAGGAAGGTTCCTCAAGATTGACAAAGATAGGAGAATAAAATGAATCCATTAATCCAAAGCTTGACTGAAGGTCAACTTCGTACAGATATCCCATCATTCCGTCCTGGTGACACTGTTCGTGTACACGCGAAAGTTGTCGAAGGAAACCGTGAACGTATCCAGATTTTTGAAGGTGTTGTTATCGCACGTAAAGGTGCTGGCATCTCAGAAAACTACACAGTTCGTAAAATCTCTAACGGTGTAGGTGTTGAGCGTATCTTCCCAATCCACACTCCACGTGTTGAAAAGATCGAAGTTGTTCGTTACGGTAAAGTACGTCGTGCGAAATTGTACTACTTGCGTGCTCTTCAAGGTAAAGCAGCTCGTATCAAAGAAATCCGTCGTTAATTCGACTAAAAACTCTGCTCATCCAGCAGGGTTTTTCTCTAGCTCCCTTAGTTCAATGGATATAACAACTCCCTCCTAAGGAGTAGTTGCAGGTTCGATTCCTGCAGGGGGCATATAAGAATAAGTTGTAAAAGGACAATTAGCTATTGAATTGATAATAAATCAATATCAAGTTAAAACAGATAAAATCAGGCATTACTGATGATTCAAATGACTATAGTGAGGATGATAAATTTATTTTTAATTTGTTATTGAAAATTATCAACGCATAAAGTCTAAACGATTGTTTTAATCAATAGGTCACTTAAGTTAGGAGTGGAGGAACGATAATTATGAACAGCAATGAAGATGTTTTAGATTCAGTCATATTGCTAATAAAACTTATAATATTTCTATCTATTTTCTATTCCTATTTTAAAAATAGGAATAGGAATAAGCTGAGAAATCCTTATTTTAGAAGTATTGATAAAATTTTAAGTAAGTATTATTCTGGATATTTTTTCAAGTTTTATGACTTAGAATACTATCCAGAGTTAAAATTAATATATAAAAACTTACTATATGAATTACATAATGAAGGAATATATGCAGAAACTTTAGAAGCATATATTAAAACTGAAGATAAAAAATCGTCTTATATAAAGAGCTTTATAGCTTTAATAATAGGTTTCTTTGGAGGTCAAGAATTAAAGAGTCTGATTGCCAATTTTAATAGCATTAGTGTTTATTTTAATTTCGATAATTTTAAAGAAATCGGTCAACTTTTAAGTAATTCTGCAGAACGAAATCAAGTGTTAACGATTTTAGCATCAGTTGTTCTTGTTATTATTTTTTTATTATTTCTTTTTGTTGTTATATTTCTTGATAATCCCTATTTTATTAAAAAACACATTTTAAACAATCAAAGTAAACTTATAATAGAAGATGTTATATCTTATTATAGAAACAACGAATCTACATTAGAAAATTTGAACGTTGACAATTTAATATTTGAAGATGAAAATATCTGTTTTTTAGATATAAGAATCATAAAAATAAAAAATTTATATACAATCCTTTTTCCTAAAAGTCTTATGGAAAAACGGAGCAAACTTGAATGGAATATTCCAAATGTAACCAATAGGTTTGAGATTCCTAATATAATTTTTCGTGGTAAAAAATTTACTTTTATTTTTGATAAAATCTCGGAAGGTTCTATGGCGCGTTTAAATGATATTGAATCTATTGATAACACTGCGGTACCAGAAAGTGATATTCAAAAATTAAGTAAAATTTTTGAAATCCTATTTTTAGCGGCTGATATAGAATATAGTAAACAAACTTATATAGAAAAAAAACTTCAGGAAATAATGATAGATAAAGAGAATTACAACAAGTGGAGTACAATAATAAGAATAGGAAAAATATTTTTTATCATGTTAGTATTTTTAATACTTTTATTTTTGGTAAGTCTTGTAGTGATATTCATTATTAGAGGTTTGTTATTCTATTTCGTTCTTTTTATATATTCTATTATGTTACTAGCTGATTATATAGTAAGAAAATTATTCAGCTAATTTAAGTGTTTAACAGTTAAACTTTGAAATGATCTAGTATAAAATATTGGTCAGAGTATCTAATTAACTAACTTTAATGGTAATCGTAACCTTTTTTCTAAATATTATTTGTTGACAATACTGTAACAAGAAGAAGTCATATAGAGTAAAAAAGTAATTAGATTTAACAATGTGCCACAATTTCTGATACCAAAATTAAATTATTTTGCAAGAGATTTTCTAAATGATTATTCTGTTCAATTAGATGCACTGTAAGCTGGTGAGAGTTTTATATTTAAGTGGAGATTGAAAGGTGGTTTAGAAGTGTATTTTTTGAATTTAATTTTAGTGGAGAGGATGAATAAGCTATTAAGGAAGCAATACCTATTTTTGTACTTTCAAGATTTAAGTAACTGTACAACTGCAATTCAATTTATTAATTTACTCTCATTGTGATATATTCATATAAAACCCGCTCAGCAGAGCGGGTTTTATCTATTCTTACCTTTCTACAATACCCACGTTCGGATGGCATGGGCGACGCCGGATTCATCATTTGTTTTGGTGATGTATTTGGCGATTTTTTTGAGTTCTGGATTTCCATTTTCCATAACAACGGGATTTCCAACGACTTCGAGCATGGCACGGTCATTTTCTTCGTCCCCGATCGCCATGGTTTCATCTTTGGTCAATCCGAGTTTTTCAGCTAGGTGAGTAATGGCTGAGCCCTTGTCTACATTCTTTTTAAGGAGTTCGAGGTAGAAAGGAGCAGATTTGTTAATAGAGTAACGTTCGTAAAATTCGGCTGGTATCTTTTCAATCGCAGCATCGAGAATCTCTGGTTCATCGATAAACATACACTTGACGATTTCCTTGCCAGCCATTTCTTCAGGGGTGCGGTAGAAGATAGGCATGCTGACGAGGGTTGATTCGTGCACCGTGTATTTTCCGATATTGCGATTGGCCGTGTAGATACCGTCCTTGGTAATGGCGTGCATGTGGACACCGAGCTTACGACTGAGAAATTCCATATCCAGATAATCCTCATAGGCTAAAGATTCGCTGATAATCTCATGGCCAGTAGCAGTTTCTTGGACAAGGGCACCGTTGAAGGTCACGACATAGTCACCTTGGTCTCTTAACTGCAAGTCGTCCAGAAGTTTGGCAACACCTGCGATAGGACGACCCGTTGCAATCACGACTTTGACGCCAGCTTCTTTGGCATCTTGGATGGCAGAAAAGACTTCCGGAGTGATTTCTTTTTTACTGTTAACCAGGGTACCATCGATATCGACGGCGATTAGTTTAATACTCATAAATTTCCTCTATTCGTTCTTATTTGGGGTAAAATGATCGTTCTCAATCAAGTGTAAAAATTGCTGGGTAATGCTTGCGAAGATACTGTTTTGGTCCAACATTTCTTTAGGAAAATAGAAACGATTGTCCCCATGGCGGCTGCCAGCAAGGGATTGGACGATAGGAGACAGGCTAGAGAGTTCAGCCAGTTCTCCATTTTTTTGTAGAATCTCAATCTGTGTCCGTGGATTTTCAGATTCGGGACGATAGATATCATAAGGGAGGTCAAAGTTCTTATGAATAGCAGTATAGTAGTCTGGATCAAAACCGATTTCTTCAACCAGTTGTCTCATGGTTGCGAGTTGGTCTTGGTCTTTTTCTGAAAAAGTAATGGATTTAAAGACCTTGCGGTTGACAAAACGTTGCGACAAGTCTGCTAGTATCTTGTCAGGACTGGTCATCCAGAGTTGGAAGTAGGTATTCATCACGCCATCATCAAGAGCTAGATAATCAGACAAGGTCACATTTTTTTCAAAGAAAGGAAGAAGATGTGGAGAAGTTCGTGAAAAGAAGTCCTTGTCTTCAGGATAGAGTTCCTTGGCGCGTTTGAGGAGATTCTGTAGGAGAACTTCCATGGCCCGTGTTGCTGGGTGGAAATAAACCTGCATATACATCTGGTAGCGACTGAGAACATAGTCTTCGATGGCATGCATACCGTTGCGCTGAAAGGCGATCCCATTTTCGACTGGACGAATGACTCGAAGGATGCGAGTCAGGTCAAATTCCCCATAAGATGCTCCTGTAAAATAGGAGTCGCGCAAGAGATAGTCCATACGGTCTGCATCAATTTGGCTAGAAATGAGCTGCACGACCTGCTTGTTAGGATAGGTATGATCGATGACACTGGCAACTTTTTTTGGAAAGTCAGGCGCTACTTGTAGCAGAACTTGGTGAATCTCTGTCTCAGGACTTTGGATGATTTCCTGGGTAATAGCTTCATGATCTGTATCAAAGAGATGTTCAAAAGTATGGGAGTAGGCACCATGCCCAAGGTCATGAAGGAGCGCAGCGGTCATGGTCAAGAGAGACTCAGCAGGATTCCATTCTTCAGGATATTTTTCTTCAAAAATCTCCGTGATACGTCGTGCGATCTCATAGACTCCTAGACAGTGAGAGAATCGACTGTGTTCTCCCCCGTGGAAGGTATAACTGGAAGTCCCTAGTTGTTTGATACGGCGCAGACGTTGAAATTCTTTTGTATTGATCAAGTCGTATATGACCTGATTGTTTACATGGATGTAGTTGTGAACTGGGTCACGGAATACTTTTTCGTTCATATGACCATTATAGCAAAAAGCTTGAGTTTTTGGTAAAATAGTAGGACAAGAGAGAAGAAAGAGGACCTGATGTGAAGATTCGGATGCGAAATAGGATTCAGTTTGATGAACAGTTGGAAGTCATTGACCAACTCTATGACGTGGAAGTGCGTGAAAAGGGAGATTATCGCTATCTGCTTTTTTACAATGAGGAAAAGGAAAAAGTGGTTCTCAAGTTTCATGAAGAAGAACTGGTGATGACCCGTTTCTCGAGTCCCAAAACCATCATGCGTTTTCTAAAGGCTAGTGATAGTTTAGCCTATATTCCCACACCAATGGGGATGCAGGAATTTATCATTCAAACGAATCGTTATCAAGTGGATGGGCAAAAGATTGAGCTCGCCTATCAGCTGCAAAATAAAGAGGGACATCCTTTTGCCAGCTATCAATTAGAAATTACTTGGGGATAAGAAAAAGGTTGGCAAATGCCAACCTTATTTGATATAGAGTTCTTGATTTTTTAGGATGATTTCACGAACACTTGCAAATTTCTTGAGTTTTTTGAGTTCTTCAGGATGGGTTACGAGAGTGATAACATAGCCCTCTTTGCCCATGCGACCTGTACGTCCTGCCCGGTGGGTATAGGTTTCCATGTCTCTAGGAATATCAAAATTTATGACACATTCTAGGCTATCGATATCAATTCCACGAGCCAGAAGGTCAGTTGCAAGGAGCAGGGTTAGTTGCTTGTCTTTAAACTTTTCTAAGATGACTTTTCGAAATTTAACATTGACATCGCTAGCGAGGGAAACAGCCAAGATATCGCGATACTGTAGTTTTTCCTCCGCACTTCCAAGATCTGACAAGCTGTTAAAGAAGACCAGGCCACGGAAATCCTCTACATGAGCTAGTTTTCGTAGCATATCCACTCGGTGACGTTGGTCTACCTGCATGTAGAAATGTTGGATGTTGTCCAGTTTTTGATCAGAGAGATCAATGGTGCGCGTGTTTGGTGCAATCTTTTCTTGGTCAAACTTGGTCGTCGCACTCATGTAGATGAGTTGGTGGTCACGAGGTGCATAGTGAGTGATTTTTTCGACAAAGTGAATCTGAGAATCATCGAGCAATTGGTCAAATTCATCCAGAATGATGGTTTCCACATTCATCATCTTGATTTTTTTCAATTTAATCAACTCAAAGATACGGCCAGGGGTTCCTATCAGAATTTCTGGTCCTTTTTTGAGGCGTTCAATCTGGCGTTTCTGACTTGAACCTGATAAGAAGAGCTGAGCAGTTAATCCGATAGCCTCTGCCCACGTTTTACATACATCAAAAATCTGTCCAGCTAGTTCTGTATTTGGTGCTAGAATCAAGAGTTGTTGCGCTTTTTTCTTTTGTAGTCGGAGAAGACTTGGTAGGAGGTAAGCTAGGGTTTTACCAGTCCCTGTTGGGCTTACTCCTAGGAGGTTTTCTCCTGCAAGAATGGGCTCAAATAGTTGAGTTTGAATGGGGGTAAATTCTTGGAAACCGAGTTGGTCACTCAATTCCTGCCATTCAGTGGGTAGTTTGGTTTTCATTTTTCTGCCTCAAATCTAATGCCAGCAGTCTGGCGCATAGTATATAGTAGCTCATGAACAGAGCTTGCATCATCCAGCCAAGTCTGGTAGAGCGTCTGGTCTGGTTGCTGGATCATCTGTGCAAATGCAGCAACTTCCTCAGTCATCGTATGAGGAGACTGTTGGATAGGGAGTTGAACTTGATTTCCTCGGTGATCGGTAAAAATAGCTGAGCGGACATGTTCAATCGTGTTGAGGGTCAAGGTTCCATCTGCTGTGTAAATCTCACAAGGAAGATTGGAAGTGATGTTTTTCCCAGCTTTGATATGAACTTGAAAGTCAGGGTAGAAGAGGATACCGTCTCCATTTAGGTCAATGCTATTGTCAAGCTGTTGCGCCTGATAAGTCGCGTCCTGAGCCTTTCCAAAAAGACGAACGGCAGCATAGAGAGGATAAATCCCCAGGTCCATAAGTGCTCCACCAGCAAAACGGTCTGAAAAGACATTTGGCGTCTGCCCAGCCAACAAGTTCGGCATCTTGGATGAATACTTGGCATAGTTGAAATCTGCTCCCAACACTTGCTTGTCTGCTAAAAAGTTTTTGATAGTGGTAAAGGCTTCCTCGTGGTAATTACGAGCTGCCTCAAAGATAAAACAGTGATTTTTCTCAGCTGTCTGTCCCAAATTCAGCCATTCTTGTGGCTGAGTGACAGCTGGCTTTTCAAGAATGACGTGCTTACCAGCAGACAAGGCAGCCTTGGCTTGAACAAAATGCAAGGAGTTTGGACTGGCGATATAGACCACATCAAAGGAAGACTTAAAGAAGTCCTCTAATTGATCAAAGAGTTGAATATTCTGATAGCGAGAAGCAAAGGTTGTGGCAGTTTCTAGCTTTCTAGAATAGACTGCAACTAGCTGGTATTCTCCACTAGCATGGGCTGCTTCTATGAAATGGTGGCTGATAGCACCTGTTCCGATGACACCTAATTTAAACATAGATACTCCTTTTCCGACTTTAAAACCTTCCTTCATTATAACATACAAAAGAAGGACTATCCAACAGATGGTAAAAATTTTCAAATGGACTACGCATTTCTTGGAGAAAGTGGTACAATATTTAGATAAGTAGATGAAATGAGAAGGGGGAGAAAATGAGATTATTACCAATAAGAAAAATATCACGTCAGTCTAAGAGGCTAGCGCTTTTTTTGACTTTTTGCGCAGGATATGTAGATGCCTATACCTTTATCGTGCGAGGAAATACCCTTGTGGCAGGACAGACTGGGAATGTGGTTTTTCTATCAGTAGGACTCATTCAACAAAATGTATCGGACGCCAGTGCCAAAGTAATGACCTTGTTTTCCTTTATGATGGGTGTCTTTTTTCTGACTTTGTATAAGGAAAAACTTCGAATTGTTAAAAAACCGATTTTGTCCTTGATTCCACTTGCAGTCCTGTCTCTAATTATTGGCTTTGTACCGAAAACGGTTGATAATATCTATCTCGTACCGCCATTGGCCTTCTGTATGGGACTGGTGACAACAGCCTTTGGAGAAGTGTCAGGGATTGCCTATAATAATGCTTTTATGACAGGGAATATCAAACGAACCATGTTGGCTTTTGGAGATTATTTCCGGACCAAGCATACGCCTTTTCTAAGAGAAGGCTTGATTTTTGTTAGCTTACTTAGCAGTTTTGTCTTCGGAGTTGTTTTTTCAGCTTATTTGACGATTTACTATCAGGAGAAGACAATTTTAGGTGTTCCCCTGATGATGAGCATCTTTTACATCAGTATGCTTTTTGCTTCTTGGAGGAAAAAAGGGAAAGAAAAAGCTTAAATTTGATTGATTTTACTTGTAAGAAAAAAGAAGATATGCTATACTTGAAGAGTTGACTATGCACAGTCCTGTGCAACCGCACGAACATCGTTACTCACTCTGTGAGATAGAAGTGGTTCGTCCCACGATGCTAGGCGAGTCTTCACAAAAATACGGGGAAACCCTAAAAATCATAGGAGGTGCATAATGAGCACATACGCAATTATCAAAACTGGCGGAAAACAAGTTAAAGTTGAAGTTGGTCAAGCAATTTACGTTGAAAAATTGAACGTTGAAGCTGGTCAAGAAGTTACTTTTAACGAAGTTGTTCTTGTTGGTGGTGAAAACACTGTTGTCGGAACTCCACTTGTTGCTGGAGCTACTGTAGTTGGAACTGTTGAAAAACAAGGAAAACAAAAGAAAGTTGTTACTTACAAGTACAAACCTAAAAAAGGTAGCCACCGTAAACAAGGTCACCGTCAACCATATACAAAAGTTGTCATCAACGCGATTAACGCTTAATTTTAAGGAGAACACATGATACAAGCAGTCTTTGAGAGAGCCGAAGATGGCGAGCTGAGGAGTGCGGAAATTACTGGACACGCCGAGAGTGGCGAATACGGCTTAGATGTCGTGTGTGCATCGGTTTCTACGCTTGCCATTAACTTTGTCAATTCCATTGAGAAATTTGCAGGCTATGAACCAATCTTAGAATTAAACGAAGATGAAGGTGGCTATCTAAAGGTTGAGATACCAGCGGATCTTCCTTCGCACCAGAGAGAAATGACGCAGTTATTCTTCGAATCATTTTTCTTAGGTATGGCAAACTTATCGGAGAACTCATCTGAGTTCGTCCAAACCAGAGTTATCACAGAAAACTAACACGGAGGAAAACATTATGTTAAAAATGACTCTTAACAACTTGCAACTTTTCGCCCACAAAAAAGGTGGAGGTTCTACATCAAACGGACGTGATTCACAAGCGAAACGTCTTGGAGCTAAAGCAGCTGACGGACAAACTGTAACAGGTGGATCAATCCTTTACCGTCAACGTGGTACACACATCTACCCAGGTGTAAACGTTGGACGTGGTGGAGACGATACTTTGTTCGCTAAAGTTGAAGGCGTAGTACGCTTTGAACGTAAAGGTCGCGATAAAAAACAAGTTTCTGTTTACCCAATCGCAAAATAAAAAGGTCCAGTGAACCTTTTTATCCCGAGCCTTAAAATGAAAAGGCGAGGAAGCTAGAAGTAGCATAAAATAAGGCTTTCCGAGTTTTCGGAGAGCCTATTTTTTTGTTTTGATACCTATATTTAATTTAATAGAGAGTAGTTAGCCTTGGGTTTGTGATGGATATCTTTTCCTTTTTGGAAAACTTCTAAAATATGATATAATGAACAGATAGAGAAGTTGGGGGTAAAAGATGAACATTCAACAATTACGCTATGTTGTGGCTATTGCCAATAGTGGTACTTTCCGTGAAGCTGCTGAAAAGATGTATGTTAGTCAGCCGAGTCTGTCTATTTCTGTGCGCGATTTGGAAAAAGAGCTGGGTTTTAAGATTTTCCGTCGGACGAGTTCGGGAACATTTTTGACTCGTCGTGGAATGGAATTTTATGAGAAAGCGCAAGAATTGGTCAAAGGCTTTGATGTTTTTCAAAATCAGTATGCCAATCCTGAGGAAGAAAAGGATGAATTTTCCATTGCCAGTCAGCACTATGACTTCTTGCCACCAACCATTACGGCCTTTTCAGAACGTTATCCTGATTATAAGAACTTTCGTATTTTTGAGTCTACTACAGTTCAAATCTTAGACGAAGTTGCCCAAGGACACAGTGAGATTGGGATTATCTACCTCAACAATCAAAATAAAAAGGGCATCATGCAACGGGTTGAAAAGCTTGGTTTAGAAGTTATTGAACTAATTCCTTTCCAGACTCACATTTATCTTCGTGAAGGGCATCCTTTAGCACAGAAAGAGGAATTGGTCATGGAGGATTTAGCGGATTTACCAACAGTTCGTTTCACTCAGGAAAAGGATGAGTACCTTTATTATTCAGAGAACTTTGTCGATACCAGCGCGAGCTCGCAGATGTTTAATGTGACAGACCGTGCTACTTTGAATGGTATTTTGGAGCGGACGGATGCCTATGCGACAGGATCTGGATTTTTAGATAGTGACAGTGTTAATGGGATCACAGTTATTCGTCTCAAGGATAATCTAGATAATCGCATGGTCTATGTCAAACGGGAAGAAGTGGAGCTTAGTCAAGCTGGTACCCTCTTCGTAGAAGTCATGCAAGAATATTTTGATCAAAAGAGGAAATCATGAAAAAAAGAGGAATAGTGGCAGTCATTGTACTGCTTTTGATTGGGTTGGATCAGTTGGTCAAAAATTATGTTGTCCAGCAGATTCCACTGGGTGAAGTGCGTTCGTGGATACCCAATCTCGTTAGCTTGACCTATCTGCAAAATAGAGGGGCAGCCTTCTCCATGTTGCAAGATCAGCAGTGGTTATTTGCTGTCATTACACTGCTCGTCATGGTAGGAGCCATTTGGTATCTACATAAACACATGGAGGATTCTCTCTGGTTGGTTTTTGGACTGACTTTGATAATCGCGGGAGGTCTGGGCAACTTTATTGACAGAATGAGTCAAGGTTTTGTGGTGGATATGTTTCACCTAGACTTTATCAACTTTGCGATTTTCAATGTTGCTGATAGCTATTTGACAGTTGGTGTGATTGTTTTATTGATTGCAATGCTTAAAGAGGAAGTAAATGGAAATAAAAATTGAAACTGGTGGGCAACGTCTAGACAAGGCTTTGTCGGACTTGACAGAATTGTCGCGCAGTCTCGCGAATGAACAAATCAAGGCTGGACAAGTTTTGGTTAATGGGCAAGCCAAGAAAGCAAAATACACGGTTCAAGTAGGTGATATCGTCACCTACCATGTGCCAGAACCAGAGGTTTTAGAGTATGTGGCTGAGGATATTCCGCTAGATATCATCTACCAAGATGAGGATGTAGCCGTTGTTAACAAACCTCAAGGGATGGTGGTTCATCCGAGCGCCGGTCATACCAGTGGAACCTTGGTCAATGCCCTCATGTACCATATCAAGGACTTGTCAGGTATCAATGGGGTTCTCCGTCCAGGAATTGTTCACCGCATTGACAAGGATACGTCAGGTCTCCTCATGATTGCTAAGAATGATGAGGCCCACTTAGCACTCGCGCAAGAACTCAAGGATAAGAAGTCTCTCCGCAAATACTGGGCGATTGTTCATGGCAATCTTCCCAATGATCGTGGTGTGATTGAAGCGCCGATTGGTCGAAGCGAAAAAGACCGTAAGAAACAGGCTGTGACTGCTAAAGGAAAGCCTGCAGTGACGCGTTTCCACGTTTTGGAACGTTTTGGTGATTATACTTTAGTGGAGTTGCAACTGGAAACAGGGCGTACCCACCAAATCCGTGTTCATATGGCTTATATTGGCCATCCAGTCGCTGGTGATGAGGTCTATGGTCCTCGTAAAACCCTGAAAGGACATGGACAGTTTCTTCATGCTAAAACTCTAGGCTTTACCCATCCGAGAACAGGCGAAACCATGGAGTTCACAGCAGATATTCCAGAGATTTTTAAAGAAACGCTGGAAAGATTGCGTAAAACTGAGAATAGATAAAAGAGTTGAGATGCCTTGTCTCAACCTTTTTCATTTCAAGTCTTTTCTATTTTAAAGTATTCATGTTATAATGGATAAATATGAAGAATCGGAGTGAGAATATGAAGTACAAACGAATCGTCTTTAAGGTAGGGACTTCCTCCTTGACAAATGAAGACGGGAGTTTATCAAGAAGCAAAGTAAAGGCAATTACCCAGCAATTGGCTATGCTGCATGAAGCTGGCCATGAGTTGATTTTAGTTTCATCTGGGGCAGTAGCGGCAGGTTTTGGAACCTTAGGATTTAAAAAGCGTCCGACCAAGATTGCGGATAAACAAGCTTCGGCTGCAGTAGGCCAAGGATTGCTACTAGAAGAGTACACAACCAACCTCCTCATGCGCCAAATCGTCTCCGCGCAAATTTTACTGACTCAGGATGATTTTGTAGATAAACGTCGCTATAAGAACGCCCATCAGGCCTTGTCTGTATTGCTTCATCGTGGTGCAATTCCCATCATCAACGAGAATGACAGTGTCGTCATTGATGAGCTCAAGGTGGGTGATAATGACACCCTGAGTGCCCAGGTAGCAGCTATGGTCCAAGCAGACCTTTTGGTCCTCTTGACAGACGTAGACGGGCTATATACGGGAAATCCTAACTCAGATCCAACAGCCAAACGTCTTGAGAAAATCGAGACTATCAATCGTGAGATTATTGATATGGCTGGTGGAGCAGGTTCGTCAAATGGTACTGGGGGTATGCTGACAAAAATAAAAGCTGCAACTATTGCGACGGAGTCGGGTGTGCCAGTCTATATTTGCTCCTCCTTGAAATCAGATGCACTGATTGAAGCCGCAGAGGAGACCAAGGATGGATCCTTCTTTGTTGCGCAAGAGAAGGGACTTCGTACCCAGAAACAATGGCTGGCCTTCTATGCTCGAAGTCAGGGAACGATTTGGGTAGATGGTGGAGCTGCAGAGGCACTTTCAAAAAACGGGAAAAGTCTCCTTTTATCGGGTGTGGTAGAAGTGGAAGGAAACTTCTCTTACAACGATATTGTAACAGTAGCAGATAAAGAAACAGGTCAATCTCTTGGAAAGGGACGTGTCCAATTTGGCGTCTCAGCTCTAGAAGATATGCTCCGTTCTCAAAAAGCTAAGGGAGTCTTGATTCACCGAGATGACTGGATTTCAATCACTCCTGAAATCCAGTTGCTCTTTACAGAATTTTAGAGGTGAACGATGGTAAGTACACAAGAACAATTTGAACAGGTACAGGCTGTTAAGAAATCAATCAATACTGCCAGTGAAGCAGTGAAAAACCAAGCCTTGCTAGCCATGGCTGATCATTTATTGGCAGCTACTAAGGAGATTTTAGCAGCCAATGCCCTCGATATGGAAGCGGCCAAAGGGAAAATCACAGATGTTATGCTAGACCGTCTTTATTTGGATGCGGGACGTATAGAAGCGATGGCAAGAGGGATTCGTGAAGTGGTTGCTTTACCAGATCCTATTGGTGAAGTCCTAGAAACAAGTCATCTTGATAATGGCTTGGTTATTACTAAGAAGCGTGTGGCCATGGGGGTTATTGGTATTATCTACGAAAGCCGTCCAAATGTGACGTCTGATGCAGCTGCTTTGGCTCTTAAGAGTGGCAATGCGGTCGTTCTTCGTAGTGGTAAGGACGCCTACCAAACAGCTCATGCTATTGTCACAGCCTTGAAGAAGGGCTTGGAGACGACTACCATTCATCCAGACGTGATTCAACTAGTGGAAGATACTAGCCGTGAAAGTAGCTATGCCATGATGAAGGCCAAGGGCTATCTAGATCTTCTCATTCCTCGTGGAGGAGCTGGCTTGATTAATGCGGTGGTTGAAAATGCTATCGTACCTGTTATCGAGACAGGAACTGGGATTGTCCATGTCTATGTGGATAAGGATGCAGATGAAGACAAGGCTCTGTCTATCATCAACAATGCTAAAACTAGCCGTCCTTCTGTCTGCAATGCTATGGAGGTCTTGCTGGTTCATGAAGACAAGGCAGCAAGCTTCCTTCCTCGCTTGGAACAAGTTCTGGTTGCAGAGCGTAAGGAAGCTGGACAGGAACCAATTCAATTCCGTCTAGATAGCCAAGCAAGTCAGTTTCTTTCAGGTCGAGCAGCTGAGGCTCAGGATTTTGACACCGAGTTTTTAGATTATATCCTAGCGGTTAAAGTAGTGAGCAGTTTAGAAGAAGCGGTTGCGCATATTGAAGCCCACAGTACCCATCATTCGGACGCCATTGTGACAGAAAATGCTGAAACTGCGGCTTATTTTACAGATCAAGTGGACTCAGCAGCGGTGTATGTCAATGCTTCAACGCGTTTCACTGATGGTGGGCAATTTGGTCTCGGGTGTGAGATGGGGATTTCTACTCAGAAACTGCATGCGCGTGGTCCAATGGGCTTGAAGGAATTAACCAGCTACAAGTATGTGGTTACTGGTGACGGACAGATAAGGGAGTAAGAGATGAAGATTGGATTTATCGGTTTGGGGAATATGGGAGCTAGCTTGGCTAAGGCTGTTGTGCAGGCCAAGACGGATGCTCAGATTCTCCTTGCCAATCGTAGTCAAGCGAAAGTAGATGCTTTCATCACTAATTTCGGTGGTCAGGCTTCCAGCAATGACGAAATCTTCGCAGAAGCAGATGTGATTTTTCTAGGAGTTAAGCCTGCTCAGTTCTCAGACTTGCTTTCTCAATATCAGACTATTCTTGAAAAACGAGAGAGTCTTCTTTTGATTTCCATGGCGGCTGGATTGACCTTGGAAAAACTAGCGAGTCTTCTGCCAAGTCAACACCGGATTATTCGCATTATGCCCAATACTCCAGTGGCTATCGGCCAAGGAGTGATTAGTTATGCCATGTCAGCAAACTGTCGTGCTGAGGACAATAGTCTTTTTTGCCAGTTATTAGCCAAGGCTGGTCTCTTGGTTGAGCTGGGAGATGGCTTAATCGATGCAGCGACAGGTCTTGCTGGTTGTGGGCCAGCCTTTGTCTATCTCTTTATCGAGGCTTTGGCAGATGCGGGTGTTCAGACAGGATTGCCCCGAGAAACGGCTTTGAAAATGGCAGCCCAAACAGTAGTCGGCGCTGGGCAAATGGTCCTTGAAAGCCAGCAACATCCTGGAGTATTGAAAGACCAAGTTTGCAGCCCAGGTGGTTCGACTATCGCTGGTGTAGCAAGTCTGGAAGAACATGCCTTTAGAGGTATAGTCATGGACGCAGTTCAGCAAGCCTATAAACGAACACAAGAACTAGGTAAATAAGAGGTTGGATGACTCCCAGCCTCTTTTATGGTCGATTGAATGGAGAAGACACAAAAAGATTGTCACAAACCCCTATTTTTTTGATAGAATAGAAGGTAGAAAAAAAGAAATGAGTTAGACATGTCAAAAGGATTTTTAGTCTCTCTTGAGGGACCAGAGGGAGCAGGGAAGACCAGCGTTTTAGAGGCTCTACTCCCAATTTTAGAGGAAAAAGGAGTAGAAGTGTTGACGACCCGTGAGCCAGGTGGAGTCTTGATTGGGGAGAAGATTCGTCAAGTGATTTTGGATCCAAGTCATACTCAGATGGATCCTAAAACGGAACTCCTTCTCTATATCGCCAGTCGCAGACAGCATTTGGTGGAAAAAGTTCTGCCTGCACTTGAAGCTGGCAAGTTGGTCATTATGGACCGCTTCATTGATAGTTCCGTTGCTTATCAAGGATTTGGTCGTGGCTTGGATATTGATGCCATTGATTGGCTCAATCACTTTGTGACAGATGGCCTCAAACCTGATTTGACACTTTATTTTGACATTGAGGTGGAAGAGGGGCTGGCTCGTATTGCTGCTAATAGTGATCGCGAGGTCAATCGTTTGGACTTGGAAGGTTTGGACCTGCATAAAAAAGTTCGTCAAGGTTACCTTTCTCTTCTGGACAAAGAAGGAGACCGTATTGTCAAGATTGATGCGAGTCTTCCTTTGGAGCAAGTTGTGGAAACAACCAAGGCTGTCTTATTTGACAGAATGGGCTTGGCTAAATGAAACAAGATCAACTAAAGGCTTGGCAGCCAGACCAGTTTGACCGCTTTGTCCGTATCCTAGAACAAGACCAGCTCAATCATGCCTATCTCTTTTCAGGTTTCTTTGGAAGCTTGGAAATGGCGCAGTTTTTGGCTAAGAGTCTTTTTTGTACGGATAAAGTAGGCGTTTTACCATGTGAGAAATGCCGAAACTGTAAGCTGATTGAACAGGAAGAATTCCCCGATGTTGCCTTGATTAAGCCAGTCAATCAGGTCATCAAGACAGAACGCATTCGAGAATTGGTGGGTCAGTTTTCTCAAGCAGGGATTGAAAGCCAGCAACAGGTCTTTATCATCGAGCAAGCGGAAAAAATGCATCCCAACGCAGCCAATTCTCTGCTCAAGGTCATCGAAGAACCCCAGAGTGATGTTTACATTTTCTTCTTAACCAGCGATGAGGAAAAGATGTTGCCAACCATTCGTAGCCGGACCCAGATTTTCCACTTTAAAAAGCAGGAAGAAAAGCTCATCCATCAATTAGAACAAGCAGGTTTGGTCAAGAAAAAAGCGACTCTCTTAACCCAGTTTTGTCAATCACAAGCTGAAGCTGAAAAGTTGGTCAATCAGGCAAGTTTTTGGACCTTGGTGGATGAAAGTGAGCGCCTGCTGACTTGGTTATTAGCCAAGAAAAAAGAAAGTTATCTGCAAGTTGCTAAATTGGCTAGCTTGGCAGATGATAAGGAAAAACAAGATCAGGTCTTGCGAATCCTCGAAGTCCTTTGTGGACAGGACCTCTTGCAAGCAAGGATTCGACAGATTTTACAAGATTTGCTAGAAGCTAGAAAGATGTGGCAAGCTAATGTTAGCTTTCAAAATGCTATGGAATATCTGGTCTTGAAAGAAATATAAATTCAATGAAGAATAAAGAAAGGAAAGGGCTGGTTTATGGATAAAAAAGAATTATTTGATGCGCTGGATGATTTTTCCCAACAGTTATTGGTGACCTTGGCCGATGTAGAAGCCATCAAGAAAAATCTCAAGAGCCTGGTAGAGGAAAATACAGCTCTTCGTTTGGAAAATAGTAAGTTGCGCGAACGCTTGGGTGAGGTGGAAGCAGATGCTCCCGTCAAGGCCAAGCATGTTCGTGAAAGCGTGCGTAGGATTTATAAGGACGGGTTTCACGTATGCAATGATTTTTATGGACAACGCCGAGAGCAGGACGAGGAATGTATGTTCTGTGACGAGTTGTTGTACAGGGAGTAGGCATGCAGATTCAAAAAAGTTTTAAGGGGCAGTCTCCCTATGGCAAGCTATATCTAGTGGCAACGCCGATTGGCAATCTAGACGATATGACCTTTCGAGCAATCCAGACCTTGAAAGAGGTGGACTGGATTGCTGCTGAGGACACGCGCAATACTGGTCTTTTGCTCAAGCATTTTGACATTCCGACCAAGCAGATTAGTTTTCATGAGCACAATGCCAAGGAAAAAATTCCTGATTTGATTAGTTTCTTGAAGGCGGGGCAAAGTATTGCTCAGGTTTCTGATGCGGGTCTGCCTAGCATCTCGGACCCTGGTCACGATTTAGTCAAGGCAGCCATCAAGGAAGAAATTGCAGTTGTCACAGTTCCAGGTGCCAGTGCTGGGATTTCTGCCTTGATTGCCAGTGGTTTGGCTCCACAACCACATATCTTTTATGGTTTTTTACCGAGAAAATCAGGTCAGCAAAAGCAGTTTTTTGAAACAAAAAAAGATTATCCTGAAACTCAGATTTTTTATGAATCGCCCCATCGTGTGGCAAATACATTGGAAAATATGCTAAAAGTCTATGGTGACCGCTCTGTAGTCTTGGTTAGGGAATTGACCAAAATCTATGAAGAATACAAAAGAGGAAACATCTCTGAATTGCTGGAAAGTATCGCTGATACACCGCTCAAGGGCGAGTGTCTTCTCATCGTTGAAGGTGCCAGTCAGGATGTGGAGGAAAAGGATGAGGAGGGCTTGTTCTTAGAAATCCAATCCCGTATCCAGCAAGGCATGAAGAGAAATCAAGCCATAAAAGAAGTTGCTAAACTCTACCAGCGGAATAAAAGTCAGCTCTATGCTGCCTACCACGACTGGGAAGAAAATCAATCTTAACGATAGGGAAATGAGTCCAGTTTTAATCAATTCTGAGACCTCAGTTTAAGAAAAAATCAGTATTTATAAAGAACAGTGTAATCCTTTTACACTGCTTTTCTATTGCATAAATAAATTTGCTATATTGAAATCAAAAATCTTGAAAAGAAGCTTCAAATTTGATAGAATTGAGGTTGGTATATACTGGAGTAAAACATATATAAAAGTGCATCTCTTTTATACCAATTAACCATCGAATTTTACCAAAAAACTCTTGAAAAGCCATTGACTGACTAGGCTTGATGCTTGTGTTCCCGTGAAATTCTTACTTAAGTATCACGCTTTGTTAATGATCATGAGGTTAACAAAGAGTGGAATTTTTAAAAAAGGAAAGGAATAGCATGTTTCGAAGTAAAAAATTTAACAAAGATTTCGAGATCGTAGATGAGAAAAAGCGCTATAAGCTTTACAAATCGGGGAAAAACTGGGTAAAAGCCTCGAATTCCCAACTGGATCTCTTCCGTATCGGTGGGATGGGAGAAGTTGTCTCGACTAGCCTATCTGACACTGAAGAACTTGACCACGCTCACTTGAATGCCAACACGCTTGCAGGTATAGGGGCCATCTTAGCCGCCGGGGCCGCAGGTTTTGTTGTAACTCAAGAGCAAACTGTATATGCAGATGAGACATCTGAGTACAAGGAAACTGGTAAGGCAGTCATCGCAACTGAGCCCCAAGCTGATGCGACAACTGAAGCCAGCAATAACTCTATCATTGCCCAAGCACAAGCAGAAGTGAAGGAACAAGCAGAGCAAGACTCTGTATCTGTTTCTGAGTCAGTCAGTCAATCTGTAAGTGCTTCTCTTTCGACAAGCGTTTCTGTATCAGCTAGTCTATCAGCAAGTGCGTCAGCTAGCAGTTCAGTTACTACCAGCCAGTCAGCTGTAAGTCCTGCTTCTGAGTCAGCCTCTGTTAGTGAAACTCCATCGCAATCAGCGAGTGTGCAAGCATCTGCCTCAACTCCTGTCTCTGAGTCAGCATCTGCTAGCGCTCAACCTGCTCCTTCAGTAAGTGTCCAAACTTCAGCATCTCTAGCTGAAAGCACTAGCTCTGTTAGCGAGTCAGAAGTTCAAACCTCTGTCTCAACTTCGACCTCAGCATCCCTTGATGTCAAGACTGCTCCTGCTGAGAGCCTTGCGACCAGCAAGCTAGGTGACGCCTTGTCAAGCGCAACCCAACTCAGCAGCCAAGTGGCAACAACTAGCAATAACCTAGCCGCTGGTGTGATCGCTGATAAGAATCAAGCCCAAGGCAAGGATGCGCTCAAACAAGCTGAGAAGAGTCAAACGGTAGATAAGACCGTGACCACTTCACCAAAAGAGTCTGTCAGTGCTTCTGCTAGTGCCAGTCAATCAACAAGTGGATCGAATGTTTCTGTAGTGTCAAGTTTGTCTGTTGAACAGAGTGGATCGACGACAGCAATTGACCAGCAACCTTCTACTTCAAAAGAAGCAAAGAACCTTGAAATTGACTCAGCTGAATTAAAAATAACTGAAATTACTGGTAAGAATAGTGTTAGTGGAGTTCAATCAACTTCTGTCACAACTAGCTTAATTGAAGCTGCTGCGGTTGCAATAGCATCTTCAGAAGTCACTGCTAAACAACAAGAAGAAAACCGTAGGAAGTTGACCAATCTTTCAGCTGAAATAGGTGACTATCTAGCAAAAGCGGTTGATTTACCAAATACGGATTCAGCTCTTGCTAAGGCCAATGCTGCAGTAACAGAAATTGAAAAAGCCCTGACTGATCCAACTAGTGATTTAACAACAGTAGTGCAAAAAGCTACTTCAGCGCGTAATTCGATTGTCAATGCTGTGTTGGCGGCTAATTCTGGTGTGCGTGATCCACGAAATGGGACAGAAATTGCTAGAGGGGCACACTTACGTGCAGCCTCTAATCCACCTACGATTTCTATGCCATCCACTATCACAATTTATAATGATGAAGCAGTCAATAATTTTCAGATAAGGCTGAATGATGATAAAGGGCTGGCTAAAATCACGGGCTCCCCATCCAATGCTATTATTACAGGTTTACATGCACCGAACTATCCAACTAACAAGAAAGGGGGATTTGGAGATCTATATATCTATGATCAATGGGGGAATCAAATAGGTGCCCAAAGGTCATACACCATTGACATAATAGGGACAGTGGGTCGTGAAAACGGAACTTGGAAACCCTATAAGCCTGGTACCTATGTTCTGGAATATACAGTAAGAGATATTCATGGTCTGACTGCGACAGCACGTACGAATTTCCATATCAAAGGCTTCAACGAACGCCACAACCCAGTTAGTGGGGATACCGTTATTGTTAAGAATCCATCTTCTTTGACTGTAAGTGAACGCGATCAAGTACTTGAAAAATTTAAAGAAAAAAACCAGTCGCTTTTATCTGGTAGTGATTTTACGAAAGATGGCGTAACCGGAACGATTTCGGTAGCTGAAAATGGGAATATTACCATTACCTACCGTGATAATACTACAGATGTTATCCCAGCTAATGTGGATGCTGTTCCAGTTCCAAGTGCGACGGTGACTCGTAACGGTCAAACTCTAACACCTGTAAATGGCAACTATATTGTGTACGCAGGAGACGATATTCAAATTAATTTCACTGCTACAGATAATAGCGGGCAATTATCAGAATTTAAGATCGTTTCAAATGCAGATGCAAATGGCTCAGCCCTTGGAAGTAATTTCTTTGAAGATAATAAATATGGGACGGGAACTGTAGAGCATTTAACGGGGAATATCACAGCGACTACTGCTAGTCCAGCCCGTATTACTGTAAGAGCTCATTTGAATGATAATCTAGAGTATGATAAAAATGGTAGAAATAGTTGGCAACGCAATGCAGTAGCAACGGATAAGGCTGGTAATAGTAATAGTGCAGGAAATGATTCACCGGGCAATGTCCGTATTGTGCAAGGTAGGCTGACAGATATTATGGAAGGGGTAGCACCGACTGAAACCTTCCAGGTAGAGAATGTTTCTCAATTAAAACCTCAAGAAAAAACTCGTATATTGGCGGCTGTTGAGAAACTAAACAATAAGCAGGAAAAACGTATTGATTCCTTTACTATTAGTAACAATGGAACAGTTACCATTATCTATAAAGATAAGACTACGGATACGTTCACTGTAAAACTTTCTGATAGTGAGTATAAGAGTAGCAGTGCTTCAACTAGTCTAAGTCAAAGACAGTCAACCAGTGCCTCAGCGAGTGCATCGGTAAGCGCCAGCACTTCAGCGAGCGCATCTGCCTCAACGAGAGCATCCGTTTCTGCAAGAATGTCAGCAAGTGCGTCTGCCTCAACCAGTGCCTCAGTAAGTGCTAGTACATCAGCGAGTGCGTCGGCTTCAACGAGCGCCAGCCGTTCAGTTTCTGCTAGCCAGAGCTTGTCTACTTCCTTGCGCAATAGCCAATCGGCATCGATGAGCGCCAGCCGCTCGGTTTCAGCGAGAAATAGTGTTTCGGCCTCAGTAAGCGGTAGTCAGTCTGTAAGTACAAGTCAATCAATTTCGTTGAGGTTGAGTAAGAGTGCATCAACTTCCTTGAGTGGCAGTCAATCCGTTTCATTGAGCAAGAGTGTTTCAGTTTCGCTGAGCACAAGTCGTTCGCTTTCAGCGAGCAAGAGTGTTTCCAGCTCGGTGAGTGCGAGCACTTCAGTTTTAGTAAGTAGTAGCCAATCTGTCTCAGCTAGCACATCCGCTTCAGTAAGCTTGAGTCAATCTGTTTTAGTAAGCGCAAGCACCTCAGCATCAGTCAGCGCCAGCCAATCAGCAAGCGCATCAGTATCAGCAAGTCAATCAGCTTCAGCATCAGTATCAGCTAGCCAAAGCGCTTCAGCATCAGTATCTGCAAGCCAATCAACTAGCGCATCAGTAAGCTCAAGCGAATCAGCTTCAGCGTCTGTATCAGCTAGCCAATCAACTTCAGCATCAGTATCTGCAAGCCAATCAGCTTCAGCGTCTGTATCTGCAAGCCAAAGCGCTTCAGCATCAGTATCAGCTAGCCAATCAACTAGCGCATCAGTATCTGCAAGCCAAAGCGCTTCAGCATCAGTATCAGCTAGCCAATCAGCTTCAGCGTCTGTATCTGCAAGTGAATCAGCTTCAGCATCAGTATCTGCAAGCCAATCAGCTAGCGCATCAGTAAGCTCAAGTCAATCAGCTTCAGCATCAGTATCTGCAAGTGAATCAGCTTCAGCATCAGTATCTGCAAGCCAATCAACTAGCGCATCTGTATCAGCTAGCCAAAGCGCTTCAGCATCAGTATCAGTATCAGCTAGCCAATCAGCTTCAGCGTCTGTATCTGCAAGTGAATCAGCTTCAGCATCAGTATCAGCTAGCCAATCAGCTTCAGCGTCTGTATCTGCAAGTGAATCAGCTTCAGCATCAGTATC